>JAYZAM010000179.1:0-7981 GCA_036339715.1 Pseudomonadota bacterium
CCATTCAGGATTGAACCGGTCATTATCGTTCTGGGTGTCGATGTACTCAATGCCAGTCACAATCGTATGACCGATGCGACCGGTCTCAAATTGTCCGATCAAGTCACCCGATAGGATCAGGTTCTGGCGCTGTGTTGTGTCCACATATCCATCAATACCGACAATGTTGGTCGCTGGGTCGAAGGCGGACGCATAAAAGTTTGAATAGAACTTGTCATAGTCGCCATAGAAAGCGCTGAACCGGCCTTTGAGATTCTCGGAGAACCGGTGCTGCAACATACCGCGCCATAAGTGCGCTTCCAATTCTGTTGTATTGAGATCTGCATCGCCAAAGACAATATCTTCAAAGGCTTCGACAGGCTCGCCATCGGCCCCGGTTGGGATGCCGCGATCGATAAAACGCTCGTGATTGACATATTCATACGAGACATCAACCGTTGTCATCGGACTTAGCTGGAAACGCGCTGTCGGATTGATTCCGAAGCGATCTCCGTCATAGAAATCACGGTGATTTTCGAGACTTTCATACATCGCATTGACGCGGAACGCGCTCGTGTCGCTGATGATGAAATTGCTGTCGATCTGAGCGCCAAACGCGCCGAATGAGTCCAGGCTCGCCTGATAGCCCGTAAAGACTTCATCCAGATCCGCCTTTTTCGTCACTCGATTGAGCACGCCACCGGTCCCGCCCCGGCCAAACAGGAGCGCATTCGGACCGCGCAGAATTTCAACCTGCTCAAGATTATAGAGTGGGCGATAGTATTGAACATCATCACGAACACCGTCGATGAAGAAGTCGGCCGTGGACCGAACGCCTCGGAACACAACCGCGTCTCGGTGCCCTTCACCCTGCGAATTGCTCACGCCCGGCGTGTAATTGATGATTTCTCCAATGCTTGAGAAACCTTGCTGAAGAATCTGGTCCGCTGTGACGATGGAAAGACTTTGCGGGACATCAATCACCGGCGTCGGGGATTTCAGGGCATTGACCTGGTCGGTGTACAAATACTGTCCGACAACAATGATTTCGTCCTGGACCAAGACGGAATCTTCATCATCCGGATTCGCAAAAGCTTGCGGCGCAGAGAAGGCGACTGCGAGGGCCGCTGCGCTGACGAAGTGCGAGTTTTTGATCTTCATTGGTTCCTGTCCATTAAATCGATTTCGGTCGAGTACGCGATCCTTAAATGAAAATCAATCGCAACTACAGAAGATAATGACAATCAGTCGCATTTTTGGCACATCCGGGAAAACACCTACTTTCAACCAAGAACATCTTCGCGCATCGCGCCCGATTCCGCTGGTTTTTCGCGCGGACTTCCTATACAGCTCGACGGGTTTGATTCAAAAGGCGGAGTTTATGGCCGATATTAAGTCTATTTGTGTGTATTGCGGTTCCTCGAATGATGTGAAACCCGAATATTTGCGCTTGGCGCAAGATCTCGGACGGACGCTGGCGCAGAAGAATATTCGACTGGTCTATGGCGGCGGCGGCGTTGGCCTGATGGGGGCTTGCGCGCGCGCGACGCATTCAGATGGCGGCGAAGTGCTCGGCATTATGCCGCGTTTTCTGCTGCAGAAAGAGCGGATCTTCGAAGAGGTCCCGCATGAAATCGTCGATGACATGCACACGCGCAAACAACGCATGTTTGATGAAAGCGATGCGTTTGTCGTTCTGCCCGGTGGCATCGGAACGCTCGAAGAAGCGGTAGAGATGCTAAGCTGGGCGCGACTCGGGTTGCACGCCAAACCGATGGCGTTTCTCGATGAAGATGGGTTTTGGGCCCCCTTCTTTGAACTCATGGATCACATCATCGACGGCAAGTTCACGCCTGAGGAATTCCGGGCCGCGCTGGTTCATGAACAAACGCCAGAAGCAGCCATCCAGGCTCTGTGTGATCGCGTGGTCAAACTCGGAGATTAGGCGCTTAGACGTTTCAGAGCGCGCTCGCGACCCATCAAGACAAGCATGTCGCCAACGCTTGGACCGCGTTCCATTCCGGTTAGGGCCTTGCGCAGCGGCATGAACAGACCCTTGCCTTTACGGCCAGTTTCTGACTTCAGCGCACTGGTCCAGGTGCCCCAGGTCTCGGGCGTGATCTCGGTTTCTGGCAGCAAGCTTGCGGCGGTCGCAATAAACTCGCGATCCTCGTCATCTATGACCGGGGCGATATCGCCGAAGGCAACGGGGACGAACCGGGCGGCGTCTTCAACCGTTTCGCAATTCTCTCTAACCAGGAGCCAAAACGCCTCATTCGCGGCTTTGGGATCGACATCTTGCAATCTGGATTGCGCTTCATAGAACGGCATCGCGTGGGTGAGCGCGGCATTGAGAGATTTCAGATCGGCCTCATCAAAGCGGGCTGGCGCGCGTCCAATCTTCGAAAATTCGAACTCTTCGGCAAGCTGTGCCAGCGATGCTCGGATCTCGACATTGTCGCTCGTCCCAAGCTTGGCGAGCAGCGAACAGATGGCGAGCGGCTCAATCCCCTGTGCGCGCAACTCGCCCATGCCAAGCGATCCAAGCCGCTTTGACAAGCTGGCTCCATCGGCTCCGACCAGGAGCGGCGTATGCGCCATTTCCGGGGCCGTACCACCAAGCGCTTTGAAGATTTCAATTTGAGCGCCGGAATTGGTGACATGGTCCTCACCTCGGACCACGTGCGTGATGCCTGCCTCAATGTCATCAACGCAGCTTGGCAATGTATAGAGATACGACCCGTCCGCGCGGATAAGGACGGGATCCGAGAGTGAGCTCGTATCGATGGCCTGCTCACCGCGCACAAGATCGGTCCAGACGACGCGTTCGCCACTTAGCTTGAACCGCCAGTGCGGCTTGCGGCCCTCGGCTTCAAACGCTGCTTTCTCGTCCTCGGTGAGGTTCAATCCAGCGCGATTATAAATTGGTGGCTTGCCACGCGCCCGCTGAAGTTTGCGCTGGCGGTCGAGCTCCTCTGCTGTCTCATAACAGGCGTAGAGCAAGCCCATCTCGCGAAGCCGGTCAGCGGCAGCGTCATATTGATCAAACCGCTCCGATTGTTTGAACGTGTCGCCCCAGGTCAGACCAAGCCAATTCAGATCGTCCCGAATACCTTTTTCGTATTCGGCAGTTGAGCGTTCGAGATCCGTGTCATCGATCCGCAAAATAAACGTTCCTGACTGGCTTTTGGCGAACAGCCAGTTGATTAGCGCCGTACGAACATTGCCAACATGCAAATTGCCGGTGGGAGACGGTGCGAAACGGACAACAGGTTTGGTCATGGCCTAGCCTTACATATGGACCGACACGGCGCTTTCTTTTCTTCGGGCAGCCCTCGGTGAAGGCACCCAACAAACGAATCGAAAAGCCAGCTTGTGTCAGCTTTGAACTTTGAGCCGCCCCTTCCACACGAAAACGCCCCAAATGCCAAGCCATTGCCGCCACATTTGACAGAGATGGTCGAGTCCGCGCACGTCAAAGAATCTAAATTGGGAGGTAATCATGGTCCGCTCTATCATCGTTTCCATCGGGGTTGCCGTGTTATTGAGCGCATGTTCCCCGGGAACGCCGGATGCGAGCGACCCTGTTCCGGAGGCCGCCACCCCTGATCTGGAGGAAACGACCACGCCTGAATCGGCGGATGAAACCCCGCCGCCGGCTTCGGAGAGCGCCGCCTCTCCGGGAGAAGAGCTTGCCATCGAAACGGTCGGGTATCCTGATGGCTGGGAAATGCAGCCATATTGGTCGGGCGAGTATCCCAATGCGTTTGCCGTGACAGCCGAGGGCGTCACGGTCATGGGCCATCCGGTCATCACGTTTGAGGAATACCCACCTATTTACTGTGGCTTGCCGCACAAAGCGGTCTACAGTCCTTGGAACGGTGCCCGCCGCGACAGCGATGATCTGGAATTTGTGGCCATGGTTTTCCCAACCACATTTACGCTTCAAGAAGACGCAACGATCGAGGTATTTGTCGGCGATGGCGCGGAGGAGCTAAGTCTCAGCGCGGGCGACCAGCTGATTTATAAAAGCTATATCGCAGAAGGGTTCTTCATCGCTGAAAAGGATGGGATCCTGTATGAAATGAATGAAGCTCAACTGCCTCAGAGCACAGAGTTCGAACAGGGACCAGATGATCAGGAATGGGTTCTCGTAACGTGCGATGACGCCGAGAAGACTCGTGCCTGGGTGCTCTATGATGATGCCTTGTCCGCGAATGGTATCGAGCCCTACGAATATACCGGCTTTGGTGAAGCCGCAGACCTTCCTTAAGGCCTTCTCGCTGCGCAAATGATTTCCTTGTCCCTGAGAATGGGCTATCTGGCTTTCCAGCTGGAGAGAGGAGCCGTCCATGAGCGAAGCAGTCGAGACCCCAAAAGCGGGTTGGCGTATGAAAGTTGCGATTTTCGCACTCGCAGTTTCCGTCTTTACGGTCTTGTGGTTCGCGATCGCTGCCCTCGGCACAAAATGGGGCTTCTGGCCCTGGCAGGTCGGCCTCGGACAAATGACCATCGGGATTGGTCCTGGAATCGCTATGCTGGCCCTCGGACTATCTCTAATCTCGCAAGTCATTTCCCTGATTAAGGCGCCGCGTACGCAACCCTTTATTCTGTCGCTCGGGGCTACTCTGATTGCTGCATTTTGTATGTTCCGGCTCGCGGGACTCGGCGCTCAGGCCAACGCCTTGCCGCCCTTGCATGACATTCAGACCGATTGGGAAAATCCGATCCAATATAGCGAGGCGGTCATGTCTGCGCGGGACGCGCAGGGAGACACGAACCCGGTTCTTGATGCCCCCGTGGTGCCTGACTACGCTGAAACACGCTGGCCCGGCACGGCGGGTCGTCTGGTGTCAGAGCTTCAGGAAGAAGCGGAAACCAAGGATGCGGGAAAAGGCACGGTCTACCCCAAAATGGAGACCGTCTACTTTGATCAACCTCCAGCGGAAGTCGCCGCGATTGCTGAACGGATCATGGATCGACGCGGATGGGAGATTGTTTTTACGGGCACGACCGGTGGCAGTATGGGGGAAGAGTTGCAGATTGACGCAACCGCAACCTCTGGCTGGTTCGGCTTCAAAGACGATATCGCGGTCCGTCTGCGCCCGGTTGAAGGCGCAACGGCAGTTGATATCCGTTCAACCAGCCGCGTAGGCCTGTCAGACCTCGGTGCCAATTCGACACGCGTCTATAATCTGATGATCGAACTTGAAGATCGCGCCGATGGACGCCGCGAGCCTTAGGCGTCGACTTTCGTCAGTCGAAACTCGCTCTGAACGACAGGGGTCGCATCACTCGCGGTGACGCGGCCTTCCTCGATCAGTTTGAACATGTGGCCGAGCAGGCTCATACAGGCCGCTGGGAACAAACGGTCTTCCAGTCCGACATACATGATTTTGACCATTTCAGGGATTGAGGTCACACCCGCTTTCAGCTGGGCAATGACGCCATCCTCCCGGTCCTGCCGATGCTGGCGATAAGCCTGGATGAATTCTTTGACGAAGGCGGTCCCTTCGACCGGCGACCCGTGGGTCGGCCAGAGAGTATCGAAATTGCGTTCTTCGATTTTGTCGAGACTTTCGAAATAGTCCGCCATATTGCCGTCGGGCGGGGCCACGATCGTCGTCGACCAGCCCATGATATGGTCACCCGTCAGACAGGCATTCTCTTCTTTCAGGCCAAAACACAGATGATTTGTTGTGTGCCCGGGTGTTTCGATCGTCTCAAGCGTCCAGCCAGGACCCTCGAAGACATCGCCATCGCCAATACAGGTATCTGGCGTAAAGCCAGGATCATCTTCGCTGCCTAGCTCGCCTTTGGCTGTCGGTTCGCCACACCCTTTTGCGTATACCTGGCACCCCGCCCAGTCGGCCAAGGGTTTGGCCAGCGGTGAGTGGTCAGAATGCCCGTGCGTGACGAGGACATATTTAACGGTTTCGCCCTCGAGCGTGGATTTCAGCGCCTCAAAATGAGCTTCATCATGCGGGCCCGGATCGATTACCGCCACTTCTCCCCGTCCGATAATGTAAACGCCCGTACCGATGAATGTGAACGGTCCAGGATTATTCGCGATCACGCGGCGGATCAGCGGTGAGACCTGCTCGACTTTTCCGTACTCAAATTCGATGTCACGCACAAAGGGTATAGCCATGGGAGAATTACTGCTCTGATTCTTGTTATCTTGGTCTGGGCTAGCTGCCCTTACTCTGATGTCAGACGAGTTATCGACGCTTCGGCGCAAACGCAGAGACAAAGGCTTTTGCCATCCGCCGGGTTGATTTCAGCTTATCGCCACGATTCAAAGCGACCGGCGGCCCCATATCGGTTTTGTTGGCGTCGACAATGTAGATTTTGCCCGACGCATTATCGCGTAGCACGTCTACGCCGCCCCATTCCAGTCCGATCTCTTCAGCAAATCGTGAGATCACGCGAATTTCATCTTCCGTGTAGCAGTTTTGGGGCGTGTCGAGCAAAACTTCAGCATTCTCATTCAGGAATCGCCGGTCAATCGGCCGCCGCTTGCGGAAGACTAAAGCGGGCTCTCCGCCACAAATGCAACAGCGAAGATCTTCGATCAGACCACCTTCGATTTCATTGTCGACCAGCACTTGATAGGTTTTATCTTCGATCGGCTCGATCGGCCCCTCGAGAACCCGACCATCGTGACAGGCATTTTTCTCAGATTTTTCAACCATCCTGCCGTGGAAAGTGCGCGGATCTACAGATAGATTGTAGCCGGCCGCACGCTCAAAGGCCGCCGCAACATTGGATTTCGAAATATCCTGGCAGTCAAAGTTGACGAGCTTCGCGCCTGGTTTCGTTTTCGGGGCGACATGGTTGACGGTCGTCGTGTCATCAAACTGAAAAACAATGTCCGCGACGCTTGGGTCCGAAATCAGCTTTGCCCCTGATGCATGCATAACAGGCCAGATGAAGTACCAAGGTCTCGGTTTCTCCGGGAAAAACGCAATTGTTGGGCGTTTGTGCCCTGTGATGCGTCTCCAGGACCGCCAGGACTGCGCCAAAGTGTAGAATGTCAGCCAAGTGAAAATGTCGTTCACAAGCTCGCGCGTCGCCGGAACACGATGGCCCGTCTTTTTTACGAGCCACGCCCCATCTTCATATTTAAAGTCTGTCAGCCAGTTTCGTGACATACTTTACTCCTTAGCCTTCGCAGCGGCTTTTCGAGGGGGGATCGCACGCATACGGAACGCTAGCAAGCTCTTTCGCACACAGAAAGTGAATAAGTGCTCACAATCGCATCTGAATTCGGATTATAAAAATGACCGCAATTGAGCAAGATCGTAGCCCGCACCTGCAGCAGCTCCTACGATTTCGTCCGCCATGCCTTGCCCAGCATGAGTCAGAGCCCACGCTGTAATGGATCGCGTGCCTGTCCGGCAATAAGCAAGAACGGGGGCTGGAGCTTCTGCCAGTGCAGCTCCAAATCGCTCCAAAATATCCGGTGTTGGGGCTCCTGAAAAAGGAATCGCTACGAAGGTCAGGCCGAGGGCTTCTGCTTGGGTTCGGATTGCCCCCATACGGGGTTGATCAATGCCGCCCTCTCCGTCCGGTCGATTGGCGATAAGAGTCTTGAATCCCGCATCAGCGATTGCACGGACATCGGTCTCATCAATCTGGGGCGCGACTGCAAATCCATCAGTCACTTTGCGAATATCCAACATGGCGCAGCTCCGGTGCAGATCGACGTTGACTTTACAGTTCCGGGCGTGAACGTAAGAAGAGTTGAAGGGGCTGCCAAGCCCCATGCGTTGATTCAATTGCAGAAGATTTTAGGAAGCTCGACCAAGTGACCGCATTACAGCGAATTCTGTCGCGTATCCCCTGGGCTTATACCGGACGACGTCTCCTGATCGCGATTCCGACTCTGCTCGTGATCATCACCGTCGCCTTCTTTATGATGAGAATGGCACCGGGCGGCCCCTTCGACGGGGAACGCAAGCTAAATGCGGCAACCGAAGCCGCCTTGAACGCCAAGTTC
>JAYZAM010000180.1:0-9560 GCA_036339715.1 Pseudomonadota bacterium
CCAAGACCGATTTTTCTAAATGTTGGACGGGTCGCCGTCGAAAAGAACATTGAAGCGTTCGTAGAGTTAGATCTGCCAGGCTCAAAAGTCGTGGTGGGCGATGGTCCGGCGCTCGAGTCCTTGAAGAAGAAGTATCCGGAGGTCCATTTCCTCGGCGCGCGGTTCGGTGAGGATCTCGCCAAATATTATGCCAGTGCCGATGTGTTCGTCTTCCCGAGCCTGACCGATACGTTCGGCCTTGTGGTGCTCGAGGCTATGTCGTCTGGAACGCCCGTTGCCGCCTATGAGGCGACAGGCCCAAAGGATGTCATCCCAGGCTCTGATGCTGGAACCATCACGCCGATCGGCGGTGATCTTGCGGCTGGCGCCAAAGCCTGCCTCGAGCTCGATCGTGCCACCTGCCGCACCTATGCTGAAGGCTATAGTTGGAAATCCGTCGCGCACGATTTTCTGGAGAATCTGCAACCGCTGCCTACCCCGGAGCGTCGCCGCTTCTGGCAAAAATTACGGCGAAAGAAAAAGACCTGGATCGATTGGGAGCAATTCACAGATTGGATGAACCAACCAGAAGACAGCCGCAAGAAGGACTGAGCACATGACATGGGACATGGGCTTCATTGCGATTAATGCTTTGGTCATGCCGGCCTGGGCGATGCTGATTTTTCTTCCGAAAGCTCGCATTACAAATACAACCGTGCATTCTATGCTTTGGCCGATCATCCTCGGGAGTGTTTACGCGGTTCTGCTCATCGCGGCTGTGGGTTTTGGCCTGAGTGATCCGGAAGCCGGCTTCAGTCTAAAAGGTGTTCAAGCCCTTTTTGATCATCCGAATGGCGTTCTGATTGGCTGGTCGCATTATCTGGTTTTCGACTTATTTGTCGGAGCATGGATCGGTCGCGATGCTCTGCGACGGGGCGTTCCGCATTGGCAAACAGTTCCGTGCTTGCTCGGATCTTATGTTTTTGGTCCTGTTGGACTCCTGTTGTACGCGATCATCCGGCTGCTTACTGGCAAAGGATTCGCCCTATTTGAGGCGTAAGTGTCGACAAAATCTCGCTTCACGTGCAGCCGAGACACACTGACAGCGTAATCAGGTGGGATGTGCGCCTGCGCCACGCTGGACTGGCAGCGATCTTGCGTCTAAAGACCCCACGAAATCAGCATATAGGCAAAAGAGGTTTTACATGGCTCTTCGCGTCGCAATTAATGGCTTTGGCCGCATCGGTCGTCTGGTCTTGCGCTCTATCATCGAACACGACCGCAAGGATATTGAAGTCGTCGCGATCAACGATCTGGGCCCCGTCGAAACGAATGCCCACCTGTTGCAGTACGACACAGTGCACGGCAAGTTGAATGAAGAGGTTATCGTTGACGGCGATATGATCCGCGTCGGCGACCGCGCTTTCAAATGCACCGCGATCCGCAATCCGGCCGAACTCCCGCACGGCGACATGGGCGTTGATATCGCGTTTGAGTGCACCGGGATATTTACATCTAAAGAAAGCGCCGCACAGCACTTCGAAGCTGGCGCCAAGCGCGTTCTCGTTTCGGCTCCGGCAAGCGGCGCCGACAAGACCATCGTCTTTGGCGTGAATGATGACACGCTGACCGCAGACGATCTGGTCGTTTCAAATGCCTCTTGCACCACCAATTGTTTGTCGCCTGTTGCGAAAGTGCTGAACGACACAGTCGGCATTGAGCGGGGCTACATGACGACGGTGCATGCCTATACGGGCGACCAACCCACCCTCGACCGGATGCACAAGGATCTGTACCGCGCCCGCGCCGCGGCGAGCTCAATGATTCCAACGTCAACCGGTGCGGCGAAAGCTGTGGGTCTGGTTCTGCCGGAACTCGCTGGCAAGCTGAACGGCTCAGCGGTACGGGTCCCAACGCCGAATGTCTCCATGATCGATCTGGTTTTCGACGCCAGTCGCGAAACCACGGTTGAAGAAATCAATGCGGCGATCAAAGCCGCTGCGGAAGGCCCGATGAAAGGTGTGCTCGGATACTCTGAAGCGCCGCTCGTCAGCGCAGACTTCAATCATGATCCGCACAGCTCGACTTTCTCTGCTGATGGCACGAACGTCACTGACGGCACTCTGGTTCGCGTGCTCAGCTGGTATGACAATGAGTGGGGCTTCGCCACACGCATGAGCGACACCGCGCTCGCCATGGCGAAATTCCTATAGGGACCCGGACAATGGCCGCGTTTAAGACCCTCGACGATATGGATCTCGCCGGGAAAGTGGTGTTGACCCGTATCGACATCAATGTCCCGGTCGAAAACGGCCAGGTTACGGACTCAACCCGGATCGACAAAGTCGCCCCGACTATTCTGAAAATCCTCGAGAAGGGTGGCAAACCCGTCCTTCTCGCGCATTTTGGCCGCCCGAAAGGACAACCGAATCCGGATATGTCTTTGCGGGTGACGGTACCAGCGCTCGAGAACGCCCTCAGAAAACCCGTAACCTTCGTGGAACGTCCAGACCGAGGTATGATTGATGCGGCAGCGTCCGACGCGGTCATACTAGTCGAGAACACACGCTTCACCGCTATGGAAGAAGCAAACGATCCACAAATGGCGGGTTTTCTCGCCTCTCTCGGCGATATTTATTGCAATGACGCGTTTTCGGCCGCGCACCGGGCTCATGCTTCAACCGAAGGCGTGGCGAAATTATTGCCAGCGTGTGCAGGCTTACTCATGGAAGCCGAGCTTAAGGCGCTGGATCAGGCCCTCGGGAACCCTCAAAAACCTGTCCTGGCGGTGGTCGGCGGCGCCAAGGTCAGTTCTAAAATCGATCTGCTCAAGAATTTGGTCTCCAAAGTCGATGCATTGGCGATTGGTGGCGGTATGGCAAATACATTCCTCGCCGCGCGCGGCTACAGCGTCGGAAAATCACTCTGTGAGCACGATCTGACCGACACAGCCAAAGAGATTGAGGCAAACGCCAAAGCCGCAGGATGCGATATTCTGCTGCCTATGGACGTTGTGGTTGCCAAAGACTTCGCTGCAAATGCCCTGCATCGGACTTGCGGGCTTGATGAAGTGTCCGACGATGAAATGATCTTGGATGCCGGCCCTCAAACCGTGGCTATCCTTGCCTCAGCCCTGGATGTCGCAAAAACTTTGGTCTGGAATGGACCTCTCGGCGCATTTGAATTGACCCCCTTTGACAAGGCGACGGTTCAAGCTGCCCAAGCTGCGGGCACACGTTGCAAAGCTGGACACCTTATCGCTGTCGCGGGTGGAGGTGACACGGTCGCCGCCTTAAACCATGCCAATGTGGCGCAGGACTTTACGCATATTTCCACCGCAGGTGGCGCATTTCTTGAATGGATGGAAGGCAAACCCCTTCCCGGTGTCGAGGCACTCAAAGGCAAGTAAATGACTGAACCACTCTTCTTCCGCTGGTCTTTTGGAACCGCGGAAGCAGAGGCCACCAAAAAGACAGCGGTGTCAGTTTCAAATTCAACTATCCATAGGGCTGAAGCAGGGACGCTTTCAGCCCTTTTTCTATCTTGAAAGGGACCTTCAGATGGTAAATCAGCAAATGACCGAACAAGCTGCGCAGAAAGCGGGCTTTGTCGCCGCACTCGATCAGTCGGGCGGTTCAACACCAAAAGCGCTGAAGCTTTATGGGATTGATGACGATGCTTGGGCCAACGATGAGGAAATGTTCGGCCTGATCCACGACATGCGGGCGCGCATCGTAAAATCACCCGCCTTCACGGGCGAAAAGGTGATGGGCGCCATCCTGTTTGAACGGACAATGGACGGATCCATTGATGGCATGCCAACAGCCCAGTATTTGTGGGAAAAGCGCGGCGTTGTACCATTCCTGAAAGTCGACAAAGGTCTTGCCCCAGAAGAAAACGGCGTGCAGCTCATGAACCCGATGCCTGAGCTTGATACGCTGCTTACACGCGCCGTCGGAAAAGGTATTTTTGGCACAAAAATGCGCTCTGTGGTCCATGCAGCAAATGCCGACGGCATCGCCGCAATCGTCGCTCAGCAATTCGAGGTGGGCCTGCAAATTCTCGGTCATGGTCTGGTCCCGATCATCGAACCCGAGGTCACAATCACGATCGCCGATAAAGCTGAGGCTGAAGACCTGTTGCTGGCCGAAATCACCAAACAATTGGACACAGTCCCAGCGGACAAACAGGTCATGCTGAAACTGTCTCTCCCGGAGAAAGCCAACCAGTACCAGTCTCTGGTCGAGCATCCCCGCGTGATGCGGGTCGTGGCGCTTTCTGGTGGCTATAGCCGCGAAGAAGCCAATCATCGTCTGTGTCAGAACACGGGCATGATTGCGAGCTTCTCACGTGCCCTCACAGAAGGCTTGTCGGCCAACCAGAGCGATTCTGATTTTGATTCCGCCCTCGCCGGTACGATTGAGAGCATTTACGAAGCATCTTGCGCAGGCTAAGCGCGTCGATCCAAGGATTGAATTAGGCGGCCTCAGCTCGGGGCCGCCTTTTTCGTCTCTGGTCGGGCGCGCATTTTCATGTCAGTCAGGGGCAATGAAGCAAACCTCCTGGCTCTGGCGCTTCATCCATGCTGGCCTGCTTTCAGGCGGCATGAGCGCCCTGGTCGCGTTTATCGTGACGCTGATCAATACCGGCTTTGACGGCGGCCTTTTTCAACGCTGGTTAATCGCCTGGTGCTTGGCTTATCCGGTGGCCTGGTTCGCAGCTCTGATCTGGGGCCCGAGCGCCCGTAAACTCACGAATTGGCTGCTTCAAACAAATCGAAATTCTTGACGAACACCGTCTATTCGGCGCAAACCCTGCCATCATGTCTGAACCGCAGCGAGAGCGCCCACGCCTTTATCTCATCACGCCGCCTCAAATTGAGGACGTGCCCGCCTTTGTGGATTTGTTCCGCGCCGCCATTCAGGGCGGCGACGTCGCCAGCCTTCAAATTCGATTAAAGCAAGGCGACCAGATTGATCCGATCGCCACGCGGGCGGTCGCGCAAGCCGTCAAACGGATCTGCCAGGCAGAGCATATTGCCCTGATCATCAATGACAGTCCGCAACTCGCCCGCGCATTGGAAGCGGATGGCGTCCATCTCGGCATGAATGATATGGACATCGCTGAGGCGCGCGCGATTGTCGGCGAGGATATGATCATTGGCGCAACTTGCAAAAACTCTCGCCACCAGGCGATGATTGCGGGCGAAGCCGGCGCTGACTATGTCGCGTTCGGGGCGTTTTATCCGTCGGAGACAAAATCAGACACAACGCCGGCGGAGCCTGATGTATTGACCTGGTGTCAGATGTTCCTGACGCTGCCTTGCGTCGCAATCGGCGGAATTACGCTTGAAAACGCTGCGCCGCTTGTGTCTGCGGGGGCCGACTTCCTCGCCGTCTCTAACGGCGTCTGGAACCATAATGACGGCCCAGCCGCAGCGGTTGCCATGTTCAATCGCGTTATTGACGAGGCGATGGTCTCGTCAAAAGTCTAGTCCACCTTTGGCGGCGCAGCACGCCCGGTCACTTGATCGTGCAGGGATTTATCCATGCGGAATTGCGCCAGGACAAATTCTGCGGCGACGCGCAAAATCAGGATCGCGATAATCGCCCCGATAGGCGTTTTGATCATGCCCCAGAGCGCGGTGTCCCAGTCATTGTCGATATAGGTCAGCCAGAACCAAAACCGTTGCACAGAGTGCCACAGAATTGCGATAATCCCGAAATAATAGAGCAACCGCGTCAGCGTCTCCCCCATCGGTTTCTCAAAACTCAGGAAGCCAGAAATCATACCCATAATTACGCCCTCGTACTATTCGGTCTCTCGCATTCAACCGCAAGCGGCGAAGTCTGTCCACAAAACTTGACCAACGCGCCCGTCACCGCTACGCCCCGCGCTCTACTGATGAGGACGTCACATGGCCAAAATCAACGGCAACGAAATCAAACCGAATATGGTGATTGAGTATAATGGCAGCGTCTGGCGCGCGATGAAATGCAATCACGTGAAGCCGGGTAAAGGCGGTGCGTTCAACCAGGTTGAAATGCGCAATCTGTTCAATGGCTCGAAAGCGAACGAGCGGTTCCGCGCGAATGAAACCATCGAGCGCGTCCGGCTCGAGCAAAAGGACTTTCAGTTCCTTTACGATGCCGGTGAAGCATTCGCGTTCATGGATCAGGAAACCTTTGAGCAGATCGAGTTGCAAAAAGACTTCGTCGGCGATGACGGCGATTTCCTGCAGGATGGCATGACCGTCGAAATCGAGTTCTATGGTGATAAGCCAATCGGCGTAGCGCTACCGCAGCAAGTCACCCTTACGGTCGAGGAGACCGAGCCTGTTGTTAAAGGTCAGACGGCTGCGAACAGTTTCAAACCCGCAACCTGTGAAAACGGCATCCGGGTCACCGTCCCGCCATTTATCGGGGTTGGCGAGCGGATTGTCGTTCAAACTGAAGACCGCACCTATCTGCGCCGCGCTGACTAGAAAGCTGCCCACATGTCTAAACCTTCTGCGCTCGGCAATGTGATCATTGAGGCGGCTCGCAAGGCGGGGCGCTCCTTGGCTCGCGACTTTGGTGAAGTTGAATATTTGCAGGTCGCCAAAAAAGGCCCTGCCGACTTTGTCTCAAACGCAGACCACCGGGCAGAGGACATCATCTATGAACACCTGACCAAGGCTCGCCCTGGCTATGGTTTCGTCATGGAAGAGCGCGGTATTGTCGAAGGCACCGACAAGAGCAATCGGTTTATTGTGGACCCGCTGGACGGCACGCTGAACTTCCTGCACGGGCAACCGCATTATGCTGTTTCGATCGCGCTTGAGCGCGAAGGCAAGCTGTTTGCTGGCGTCGTCTATGACGTCACCAAGAATGAGATCTTCTGGGGCGAGACAGGGCGTGGCGCCTGGCTGGGCCAGCGCAAGCTGCGCGTTGCGGGCCGCAAACAGCTCGAAGAAGCGGTGATTGCAACCGGCACACCCTGGATCGGCAAATCCGAAGAATATCACGCACGCTTTGCCCGTGAGATCAGCACGATGACCCGCAGTGTTGCGGGAATCCGGCGCTATGGTTCAGCGTCTCTGGATCTGGCCTGGGTGGCCGCAGGACGTTTTGACGGGTTTTGGGAAAGCCATCTCGGCCCGTGGGATATTGCGGCAGGCATGGTCCTGGTGCGGGAAGCAGGGGGCGTTTCATCTGAGCTGAATGGCGGCAATGCCCTAGAAACGGGCTCGATTCTGGCGTCAAACGCAGACCTTCATCCTCTGATTGAACGGCAATTGAAACTTGCGGGGAAAATGTCCCCAAATGTCGACGGATCAGGGTACAGATCCGACGGTACAGCCCGGACCGATCGCACGCGTCCGGTCCGGAATTGCGTGGCTGAACGCCAATCGCAAGCGGTTTTTCTGGTGGTGGATTACCTATCAAGCCATCAAAGGCGCAATTACGCTATCTCTGATTTGGGTGCCGTTGCTGCTCATCTGGCTGCGCAGTCGCGGTGAGGCTTAACCGCTGAAAACGGAGGCATAAGCGGCTGAGGCAATCGCCAAGCCACCTGCCGACCCGCCGGCGATCATAACCCGTTTCAATAGCTTGTTGATCGACAACCGTTTGAAGAAAAATACGATCACTGAGATCAGCGGCAAAACAGCGATCAGGTACAGCAAAGCGATGATAAAACTGACGCCGGTCAGATCATCGTCTTCGACCGCACCGGCCTCGTCTTCGATCAATTCTGGCGCAGCGGCGATTGTCTCATTTTCCGGTGCCGCAGCGGCGAGATCGTCCAAAATCTGTTGCGCAACTGCAGGATCGTCAAAAGCAGCAGCTGGAATATTCTCGAGATCCGCAATACCGCCCGGAACATCTGCGGCGCCCCCTTCAACCGGCTCGTCTCCGAACGTATCGTCCCAAAACGCCAACTGACGGGTCATTTCCCCGCAAGAACTGCCATAAAAGGACGCCTCGGCGGCGCCGGACTTACACTGACTGTTGAACTGATTGATCTCCACAATTGGCGTGGTCACCTGCACCACAATCGCGAATATGATCACCAGGAAGGCGTACGGGATCATAAAGAACCGGAAGATATAGCGCGTTCCCATCGCTTCATGCCGAGCAACAGACGACCAGACGATCAGAGTTCCGCACAGAGCAATCGCCATCGCCATCACGTCGAGTCCATTCACGGTCCGGCCAAAATTGATCTTGAAGAAGCTCGCAATAACCGGGAAAATCCCCTCGAACAGGCTAGAGATGAACTTTAGCGGCCCGACCAGCGAAAACACCATGCCGATCAGTTTGATCAGCTGCATAGCCAGAAACCCGACCCCCAGCGTATCCGAAATCGAACGCAGAAATTGCCACATAAACCGTCCCTCTCACCAAGGATCATGGCAAAGACACGCACAGTTAACAAGCGTTAAGGTTTAGCTTTCCAGCTCTACATCCCAGTAGAGATAGTCCATCCAGGTTTCGTGCAGATGGTTGGGGGGAAATTTTCGTCCCATTTCCTGCAAATAATAATTGCTGGGGCGTTCGGGTTTGCGCTGCGGATGCATATCGCAATCTCGCGGCATACGGCCACCTTTTTTCAGATTGCAGGGGGAACAAGCCGCAACGATATTGTCCCACGTTGTCCGCCCGCCACGCGACCTTGGGATCACGTGATCAAACGTCAGATTTTCATCTGCGCCGCAATATACACATTGAAAGCCATCACGCAGGAAAACGTTGAATCGCGTAAACGCCGGGACGCGATCTTGGCGGACAAATTCGCGCAAGGCGATCACTGAAGGTAGGCGCATCTCGAAGCTTGGGCTGCGCACATAGTGATCATACTCGGCGATAATATCGACGCGGTCGAGAAACACCGCTTTCACGACATCCTGCCAGGGCCAGAGCGACAAGGGATAATAAGAGAGCGGTCGATAATCCGCATTCAAGACCAGCGCCGGACGGCCATTCGGGGGGGTGGAAACGACCTCAGCCATGCACAGATACCTCCGTCATGGCGGGCTTGGGATGTCGAACCTTCGTCTTGAAAGCGAGCTCTCCTCTTTGTTCGCGCACAGAATTACTGATTCGCTGTGTCGATCGTATGACAATCCGATCAAGAGTCTAGGGTAGGCTGCGGGTCAAATATTCCGGCTTGGGTCGCGCTGCATATGCAACCAGCTATACAGCAAATGCGCGGCGACCCCGCGATAGGGTCTCCAATGCTCTGCGGCTTCGGAGAATACGCGGGACGTCAATCGCTCATGCGCGCCGGTTAGAAGTCTGTGCGCTTCCAACAAACCAACATCTCCATGTGGAAAGGCATCCATATGACCCAACGCGTTCATCAGGAATGTATCGGCCGTCCAAGGCCCAATTCCACGCACGGCCAGAAGTTGCTCCCGCGCGGCCGCGATCGGCGTGACGGTCAAACGCGAAAAATCAAGCTGACCCGTTTGAACGGCCATTGCGATGGCTTGCAAATGCTTGAGCTTCGGGCGCGACAAACCACATCTCAACAGGCGATCTGGGTCATGGTTCAGGAGAGTCTGAGCATTAATCTCCCCAAGGGTCTCAGCGATTCTT
>JAYZAM010000181.1:0-9293 GCA_036339715.1 Pseudomonadota bacterium
GATGACCCGTTCATTAAACTCGCCGTGGCGCTTTATGACACCGAGATGGCCCAGGAAGAGGCCTCAAAAGATCGCTCGGGCCGGTCCGCAGCGCTGCGACCGCTCTACATGCAAGCCATAATCGATTGGCAACGCGCGAACGATTATGTTGCCTATCCAGACGCCAACAGCACTTTACGTGTGACCTATGGCAATGTTCTGGGCGGATCGCCAAAGGATGGCCTGATCTACGAACCCTTCACGCGGCTCGAAGGGATCACAGAAAAACATACCGGCGAGTGGCCATTCAATTCGCCTGAACGCCAAAGCGCCCTGATCGAGGCGAAAGACTATGGCGCTTATGAGCTTGAGAGTCTGGGTTCCGTTCCCGTGAACTTTCTCACCGATCTTGATTCAACTGGTGGCAATTCGGGTTCGGCGACCCTTAACGCGGACGGCGAACTGGTCGGCCTGCTGTTTGACGGAACAATAGAAAGCGTCAATTCAGATTGGGATTTCGACTCCAGAACGACCCGGACCATCCATGTCGATACCCGTTACATGCTCTGGGTTATGGAAAAGGTCGATAATGCTGGCCATCTGATTGAGGAGATGGATGTGGTTCGCTGAACTTCGGAAGCGATAATCCATCGCTGATGATCAAGTGTCCGCCTTCTACAGAGAGGCGGACACTCTTTTTGATTGGATCAAATTCTTTCAAGCCTGGCGACGACGCACACACTAATTTCCGTCGGCGATGCGCGATTTCATATAAGCGATCATTTCATCGCGAGCCGGGCTCTGTTCAGCGCTCAAGCTGCCAACCAGAGACGCGTGCGTCTCTTGATCATAATAGCTGAATTGAATGAGATCGGTTTTCCCCATCTCGGTCACCGCTTCATCGAAGACCAGCGTATAATCTCTGGTTTCGCCTTCTGTCATAACCAGCATCGGGATCGTGGCGGTCTCAAGATAGGTCAGCGGTGAAGCTTGCGGGAGAGTTTCACGCGGGCCGAAAACACCAAGGACATGGCCCACCGCAATCTCTTCGCCCAAGCCCCCCTCAATGGCCTGATAATAGGCTTCCAGATCATAGCCGCCTGCCACCGGCAGCGCTGCTCGAATATCAGAGACCGCTAAATCATGCGCCGCAAGATAAGTTGCGTCCATCGCAAGCAGGGCCGACAAATGCCCGCCTGCCGAAAAGCCACTGACGAACAGCTGATCACTATCGAGGCCATAGGCATCAGCATTCTCATGAAGCCATGCGAACGCCCGCGCGACGTCTTTGATATGCTCTGGGTGCTGTACGCCGGTATCAGAGAATTCTTCGCCCCTCCAATCGCCGCGACTGAGCCGGTAAGACATTGAGGCAACAGCAATACCCTCGCGCGCGAAGGCCCGGGCCAGTTCGAGATCCGACTTTCGATCACCGAAAGCCCATGCGCCGCCATGGATCCAGAGCATTGTCGCGATCGGGGGCTGATCGGCTGGAACAATCAGGTCGAGGCGGTGTTTTTTCAGTACTGAAGTCTGCGCCTTCATAATAGGCTAAATCCAGCGACTCGGAGAGACTTTCGGCTGAAGCTGAAAACACCGAAAGCGTTCCCAGACCAGATATCGCAAGCGCCAGAGCCACAGTTCTGAGACCACCGACAATATCAGTGTACCAGTTTGCGCGGTGAGTACTTGTTTTCATCGGTAACGTCCTTCCCGCTTCTATTCGGCCCACGGGGCCTTGATACGATACAACACGCGGTCCGCCTCACCGCTAATGAACAAAGTGCCATCTTCATCTATGGTAACGCCGTTGAAAATTTGCGATGGCGGCAGACCAGGCGCGCCGGGTGATCCAACGGGCAGATCCGCTAGATGGCTTTTCGTACCATCCGTTGCGATATGGGTAAGACGCGACGGATCCGCTTCAACCACAACGATACCATGTTCGTTGACCACGAAGCCTTCAGGTGCCGCGAGACCGGATGCGACCACTTCCGGGGTTTCGAGCGCCGCACCATTTCGCGCGATGATTAGGATTTCACCACGATCACGATCGCTGACATAGAGGGCATTATCCTTTGCGAAGAGACCTGTCGGCGCGGGCAAACCCGTCGCGAGTATCGCTGGTTCACCCTCCCCGTATAGAAAGACGCCCCCCTTCAAGTGCTCAGCAACCGCCAACTCCCCCGCATAACGGATCGCCGCAACTGGGCCTGCGAGATTGGCATAATGCGCCAATCGCTGCTCGGCCGCCGGATCCCAGATCCGAACATCTCCATCAAACCATGAGGTCAGGATCAGCTGGTCGCCATCGACAGACAGATTGATCGATCCACCAAGCGCGCCAACTCCGACAATATTGCGCTGCGTGATGATTTCTTCTCCGGTGCCCCGGTCAAAGCCGCGTATCGCATGCACATCTGCGACCCAGACCGTATCTCCCATCACCCCCAGTCCGCCAGGATGCGCCATTCCGCCTGGCTGAAGGCTTGTGATTGATCCATCGGCATTCACGCGTTTGATAAAGCCATCGGTAAAGCTCGAAATGAACGGTGTGTCTGCGGCATCGAACGCAAAATTGTCGAGGCCAGGCGACAGCGTCGCGACGACCTCGCGAGCATCGCCATCGAGACGGACAAGCTCGCCGCGGCCTGTATCGAGAACGTGCAGCCTGCCGCGGCTGTCGAACTTGATCGCGGCTGGTGTTTGGAAGCCGGTCGCTTCGACTCGGCGCGTCCCGGTCTCGACATCCAGACTCACCACTTCGCCTGTAAACCAGCGAGGTCCATAAAGACGATCATCTGGTCCCCAGTCCATACCATTCAGGCCACATCCGGGGCCCAGGTCATCGGCAATCAAACGCGGTGGCTCAACGCCCTGCGGATCGAGTTCGTAAACATTGGTGCCAAGAAAACATTGCGAGACAAAGAGTCGATCATCATCAGAGAATGTGATCGGGTTGGGACCCGGCGGGAGTTGCGCCGCAACGATTTTGTCTCCGTTTGGCGTGAACCCCGCCACTTCGCCGGTCAAAATCGACGTCCAGTAATAAGATCCGTCAGACGCAAACGCGACGTCATCAGGGCCGATAACACCATCTGCCGCGGTAAACCGTTTGAGTTCTTCGCCCGTAACCGGATCGATCAACGTAAGATCAGAACCAATCACCGATGTGATATAAAGCAAGCCGTCCGGACCAAAATGAATGCCATTCGCGCCAGCGATATTTGCCCCCGTCGCAATTACCTCAAGTACAGGTTCTTTTGCCGTTTCCGAGACAATTTCCGCACTGTCATTCGTTGGCGTCGCCGCATCGTCAACAGCTGGATCCAGAACACACGCGCCAAGGGCAGTGCTCGCGAGTAAAAGGGATACAATCGAACGCATTCAGTTATTCCTCCGTGACCGGACGAGCTTAAATGGTCCGGCATTATAGCTGCGTGACTCACAGGCTTTTTTGAATGCGTAACAGATCTACCGTGACGCGAAAAGCAGGCGGCAAGGCTTGCGTCTCGTTCGACTTCATGCCCAGTGAAGCGATATGACGGTTACATCCTTTTTCTCTGACAATTATCCCGAAGCCCGGCAAAAGTTTCTGCAAGCCTGCGCAGAACGTGGATTGGTTGTAGACCATCGCCTTAATCCGAACGCCATGGGCGCTCAGGGCGAGCCGTTATTTATGGATATTGCCCGCATCGGTGCTGAGAATGCCTCAAAGATTTTGTTCCTGATGAGCGGCACGCATGGCGTCGAAGGCTATTGCGGCTCCGGGGCGCAGATCGGTTTCCTGAATCAGGGCTACTTTTCCGACTTACCGTATGACTTAAGTGTCGTCTTGGTGCACGCGATGAACCCATATGGTTTTTCTCATGATCGCAGGGTCAATGAGGATAATGTTGATCTCAATCGCAATTTTCTAGATTTTTCAGCGTCGAAGCGACCGCAATCTGATTACGCGAAGATACATCCTTACGTGATGCCAGACGATTGGGATGGCCCAGCCCGTAAACAGGCAAATGGACAACTCGCCTCGTTTATAAAAACGCACGGCATTCGAACATTCCAGGCCGCGATGACCGGAGGACAATATCAATTCGCGGATGGCCTGTTCTATGGCGGGGATCAACCCACCTGGTCGAATGAAACCTTTCGCGCCGTTCTGCGCGACTATGCCGGGACGGCGCGGACTGTCGGATTTCTGGATTTCCACACCGGGCTCGGTCCATATGGCTATGGCGAGCTTATTTCACTCGGGTCATCAGACCAGAAATCTCTGGTGAGACAATGGTACGGCGACGAGGCGACGGATCCTGATTCCGGCACATCCAGCTCCGCACCTGTTGTTGGCACAGTTGGAGAAGGTGTCGCTGCGACCCTGCCCAATGCATCGATCGCTTTTGTCGCGCTGGAATACGGTACGCGCGACATAAACCAGGTTCTGACCGCGCTTCGCGGCGATAATTGGCTCTATCACAAGGGTGACCATGACAGCGCTCTGGCGGCGCAAATAAAAACAGACATCCGCGACGCTTTTTATCCCGACAAGGACGACTGGAAACAGATGGTATGGTCTCGGGCCTGCGAGGTGACCGAGCGCGCATTGCGCGGATTGCAGCAGGCCTGAACTGAAAGCTTAATTGCCTCAGCTCACCGGTGGCAACCAAGTCAATGAAGAGTGGTGAAGCGAGATCAGGACCCGACCGTTCAGCTTATGATAGGCAAACGTATAGTCTGCTCGGGTTGCGTTGCCCTCGTCGTCGACAAAGGTGTAGTGGCCCATATCCTTGTACCCGAGCCCACCGGCTTTCAGGATCGGCCCAGCCGCGCTCTGAAATTCCACACTTTTCCAACCGCGTTTCAGAAAGCCGTGATCATTTGGATACTCAGGGTTGCCACCGACAAAATACGATTTGGCCCCTGCACGATCGAGCCGAATCACGTCGGCCAGGGTTGGTTTGAAAAGGAGCGGTTCATCCGGACCGCCAAAATCATACAAATCGAGCAAACGATCGACGTCTTGTTCAACGACATATTTGGTCCAGGCGCGCTGCGCGGCGATGACCTCTGCTTTGGTCATGGGTTCATAAGAAGACATGGCGCAATCCTCCCCGATTTTGCTCTTTCCAAATGCACCGCGGGTGCGGGCTGTTTCGATCGCTCTTAAATAGCCACAAGGCGAGAGGCAATTGCAATTCTGCTCTGCACCTGACGGATTGCCACTAAACTTGCTCGAGCGTCGCACGTACCGGGTCGAATCCGGTCGTTTCTTCAATCACGAATAGCGGGCGACGCTTCGTTTCCGTAAAAATTCGCGCGATATACTCACCGAGAATACCTATGCTGAGAAGCTGAAGCCCACCGAGAAAAAAGATCGCGACGGCCAGGGTGGCATATCCAGGAACATCGCGCCCGAATGCAATGGTCGTGACGCCGATCCAGATCGCGTATAGCAAAGCCAATGTGGCGATACACATTCCGACCACCGACCAGACCCGAAGCGGGACGACACTGAAAGAAACGAGGCCGTTCCAGGCATAACCGAGCAAGGTCAGAAACGACCATTTGCTCTTTCCATTCCGCCGCGCCTCAACCTCATAGAAGACTGGCTGCTGTGAAAACCCCACCCAGGCATACAGGCCTTTCATGAAACGGGTTTGCTCTGGCAAAGCATTCAGCGCGCGCACCACGCGATCGTTCAGGAGCCTGAAATCGCTGGCATTCGGGGGAATGGCGACGTCTGAGGTTCGCGAGAAAATTCGGTAAAACATATCGGAACAACGGCTCCGAATAGGGCCTTCAGTGCGCCGGGATTCTCGCACACCATAGACCATGTCTGCGCCGCGATCCTGAAGCCTCAGCATCTCGTAAAGCATTTCGGGGGGATGCTGAAGATCGCCATCTATCAGCAAGACATGCTTCCCCTGCACACGCGCGAGGCCAGCAGACAAAGCCGCTTCTTTTCCGAAATTTCGAGAGAAGCGGATGATCCGCACATTTTGATAGTAACGATGCACAGCTTGCAAAGCGTCGCCCGTCCCATCGCGGCTGCCATCATCAATTGCGATAATCTCCCAATGATGAGTCAGAGATGTGAGGACCGGAATGACCCGTTCGAAAAAGGCAGAAATATTGTCTGCCTCGTTGTAGAAGGGCACGACCACCGAAATGACGACCTGACTCATCGCGCCTCTCCGCGTTCCGGTTCGGCCATGGGCCCCTCAGGCACATTTGCAAACAGGCTGACCCGATGCGCATAGAGGATCTCGAGATCAGGCTCGATGCGCTGAGCTGGCGCGTGCAGCACAGCATACATTTCAGCGGTAATTTCGGGATAAGCGGACGCGATCTCGCGCGCAGACTGTGCGATCTGCTGAGAGAGTTCGATCTGTTTGATAATGACGCTTGGCTGATTGGCGATCTTGAGGACAAGCAGCAGGCCAAGCACGCTAAACGTGCGTTTATGTGTGCGGTGATTGGTTTTTGCGATGGCAAAAATGGTGATCGCGAAGATGGCGATCCAGAAAAAGGTCCCGAACGTAATGTATCGACTGACAAAGGCCTGATGAATACCGAAGGCTTCCCAGCGCCCGAGCGCTGTCAGGAATCCAGATCCAAAAGCATAGGCCGCCATGGCCAGGAAAGGGAGCGTTGCGCGCCAGGCGGCTCTGTGATCGACAGCATGCAGCTTTAACAGCGCCCAAAACAGCACGCCGGTACCGAATATGGTTGTCAGCACGGCGCTATCTCGTGCGAACCGCACGATCGGAGAGGCGAGAAAATGCGCCGTGTACTCAAACAAGCCTTTCCAGGATTGGAATTGCGTTAAATCCGGCAAGGACTGAGCGCCATAGCTCGCCGCTCCGGCGGTGAGTGCGAGAAAGAAATGTAAAAGCAAAAGGCCCGTCATTGCGCTCCAGATCATCAGACAGATGCAGCCAATTGTTGAGCGCAGCGCACCGCGCAGCAACAGCAAGGCGAAGCCGACGGGAATCAGCGCCCAGCCGGTGCCGAAGCCATAAATCGCCATGGACGCGGCAATGGCGGCAAGCAGGGTGTTTATGATCGTGATTGGCGGCACGCTGAGACGCTCAATCGTCCATAGGGCCCCGGCAATATTTATGAACACGGCGACCTGCCAGCCCCACAACCAGTTTGCGGACTGATCCAGCGAGAAAAATAGAAAGCCACTTAAGCCAAACGCCCATGCTTCAGCATAAGACACTGACAGCAGATCCATACTGTACTGGAGCATCCGGATCAGCGCGACGAAGCCAAGAGTGGCGATCACGATGCTTGCCAGGCTTTCGGCCCAATGGGCCATATCGGTGAACCCGCTGAGACCGAGTTGAACAGCATAGCCGGACGCATGCCAGTGATTGCCATGCAGCGCGAAGAGGTCCCCCCACGCCAGCTGTTCGGCTTCATAAGCCTCATAGAGCGAGATCAGGTACCAATGATCAAAGTATGGCGCGCGAAAATGAAACAGAAGCGCATAGACCGTCAAAACGAGGACGCATAAAGCCGCTGGGCCAAACTTCCAGAAGGTTGCAGACATAGACAGCACTCAAGACTCCGCGTGGAGTCCACGCGCCCAGTTCTGCTATAACCGCGCCTGTCCGCGCCGTGATTATCTCAGTTTCTCAATGTCAAAAAATTCTTGCGGCGTCAGCCCGCTGGCAACCCGATACGCCCCATTTTGGAGGGTAATTTGTCCAAGGGCAGCATGTGTTTAAGAAAAATGGTGGTCGATACTAGGTTCGAACTAGTGACCCCTGCAATGTCAAAGCGTTCTTTGGCAGTTTGCCAGAGTTTGCGCACGCTTGCTCAATTTTGAAATTTTACAATTAAAACAAGATACTGTAGAGTTTTCAAGGCTGCCTAAGCTTGATCGCGTTTGCGTCGAATTGAGCGAGCGGTGGTGACATGGTGGTAACACAACCACCTGAACTTGGAGAGTTGAATGACGGAAGTTTCGCTAAAACTAACCAAGCGCAGCGCCGAAAGCTTGCTGCCAAAACCGACGAAATATGTCGCTTGGGACTCCGAGGTCTCTGGTTTCGGCGTTCGGGTGATGCCATCAGGTTCCAAGTCTTATATTCTTAAGTATCGAATTGGGAGAGGTCGCGCTGCAAAAACCCGGACTATTACACTTGGAAAACTAATCGACTCTACGCCTGAAGCGGCGCGGCGAATGGCCAGGGACTATAAAGCCGAGGCCCGATTGGGCCAGGACCCATTCAAAACCGAAGAGCAATCAGTAGAAGATGGCGCCCAGACGTTTGCTGAGCTTTTCGAAACTTGGCAGAACAAAGCCGCTCATATCAGCCGACGCACAGGTGCACTGCGCAAATCCGCCAACGTAAAATTGGATGTGGACCGTTTGACGATTCACGTTTTGCCGCTGTTGGGCAAGAAACCGATCAACCAGATCAAATTGGCCGATATCGCTAACGTGCGAGACCAAATCACCAGCGGGGCAACAAAGACCCAAAAGAAAACGAAGCCACGTGGTGTGAGACGTGCAAGCGGTGGTGCCGGAACGGCCAAAAGGACCATAGGAATTTTATCGAGCGTATTCGCTTATGCCGTCGAACACGAGCTTCTAGATCGCAATCCTTGCAAGGGTGTGCGACTTGCTCCGAGCAAAAACAACCAACGCTTCCTGACGGAAGCCGAGGCGAGGCGCCTGGGAGAGGTTCTCAAGAATTGGGAAAGCCGTGAAAACGCGAAACAAGCCGTTACAATTATCCGGCTGCTTTCGCTAACCGGAGCGCGGCGTTCCGAAATTTCAGAGCTCAAATGGTCTGAGATTGACTTTGATCAGGGTTTTTTGCGGCTCGGCGATACTAAGACAGGAATGTCAATTCGGCCGATTTCCAAGCTCGCGCTAGACTTGCTCGATTTGCAGCCACGAGAACATGAAAAATGGGTGTTTCCAGCCTCTACAGGGCCCGCCGCTTATCAGGGACTGGGAAAAATATGGCGCCAGATAAGAAGCGAAGCTGGCCTCGAAGACGTTCGCATGCACGACTTGCGTCACAGCTTTGCTAGTTTTGGAGCGGCCAAAGGCCTCTCACTTCCTATGATAGGCGCTCTCTTAGGTCATAAGAGTTTTGCGACAACACAGCGTTATGCACACCTGACGAATTCAGCAGCGCAAAAAGCGGCTGAAGAGATTGGGCGCGTTGTCGGCGACGCCATGGATATTTCACTAAGTTGATTGTTTCTCTCGCAAGTACCGAAAGAACTATCGTGTCCACCCATATGTATCCGGAGTGGGCGTAAGATTCTCTTATTCCGGGATTAGTAACAGA
>JAYZAM010000182.1:0-5065 GCA_036339715.1 Pseudomonadota bacterium
CTTTCTGGAGAACTCTCAGTACCAGGCGCTACAAGAGGGGCTCGGAAATGTTTCGCCCGAACAGATCATGGCCTTCATGTCCGAGATTCAGGCGCTGTTTGAATATGGCCGCCATCAATTGATGGAGCGGCGCAAAAACCCCAAGAATGACCTGCTGACGGCGATCGCAAATGCCACCATTGATGGTGAACCCTTATCTGATGAATTCCTCGACGGATCGTGGCTCCTAATTGTTTTCGCGGGCAATGATACAACCCGCAACTCTTTGTCGGGCACGATGAAGCTCCTGACAGAACATATGGATCAGCGCCAAAAACTAATGGCCAATCCTGACCTGTTTCCCAACTTCGTGAATGAAGCGATCCGGATGGTAAGCCCGGTGACTTACATGCGGCGAACTGTGACGAGAGATGCTGAGCTGGGCGGCCAGCCCCTAAGCGAAGGGGATAAAGTCGTCATGTATTATGCCGCTGCCAACCGGGATCCCAGCAAGTTCGAAAACCCAAACAGCTTTGACATCGAACGCAGCAATGCGAACGAGCATCTCGCATTTGGGAACGGACCACATGTCTGTCTGGGCAAGCGCGTCGCTATTATGCAGCTCGAGACGGCCTATCGAAACATTCTCGGACGGTTTCCGAAGATACGCTGGACTGGGAACGGCGCCTTAGCACCCAACAATTTCGTGCATGCTATTTCCGAACTTGAAGTCGATCTTGGTGCCTAGGGATTAAAGAATGCTTCGGCTTTGTTGACCGTCATGGGGCGTCCAAGAGCGAATCCTTGTGCGTGATCGAAGCCCAGCTCTCTCAGGCGAGCCATCATGCCCGCATCTTCAACGCCTTCTGCGGTCGACGTCATCCCCAGACGGCGCGAAATCAACGTCAGCCCTTCCAGGATCGTTTCGACACGCCGATTGTCCATTTGCGCAATCAGAGAGGCGTCGACCTTAAGCGAGTCGGCGGGCAAATCCGCAAGCCATTGGAAAGATGAGTGCCCAGATCCAAAATCGTCTAGGACGATTCCCGCGCCCGCCTCACGCAACTGTTTTATGCGTTCTAGAGTTTGCGACGTATCCCGCAGCGCAACCTGCTCGGTCAATTCCAGCTTGATCGATTTTGGTGCCAGTTCGTGCCCGTCTTGCAACTCCGTGATCAACTCTACCAATTGCGCGTCTTTAAGATCGTGACTTGTGACATTCACCTGCATGAAAAGCTGATCATTACCCGACGCTGAGCGTAACGTCTTGAGTGCTTCGGCTGCGTGGATCAGCATTGAGGTTGCAAGACCTTTGCGATCGCTCACAGGGCCAACCTCGCCCGCATTGTCTGACCATCGTGCAAGCGCTTCAAATCCGTCCACGCGATGCGCACGAAGGCAAAGAATGGGTTGGTACACGGGGACCAAATCGACAGGCCCCTCCAACGTCGGTCCCTCTCTCCGGTCCATAGCCAGAATAATTCCGCGCGAACGCGTGGAATCTATCGCGCCCCCGGCGAGATGAACCACATCTCCTTCGGCGGTCACCAGCTCCAATGCAACATCGCCATTTGGCGTTTCGAGACTGCTTCGGAGATGCTGCCGACTGAGCCCATCAATGACATGGCTCAGATCATCGAGGGCCCAGTCGCCCGATAGTAAGGATCCGATCTGCGGCGACGTCAGTGTCATGGTCAGACGTTTTGTCTGCCTGTCCCATTGCCACTCACCGATCGTTTCCGCCATGATCTATGCGTCTGCTACAATATTGGCGCGGATATAGTCTTTGATGATCCCAAGGTCATTCGGCACGCGCTCAAAGGCTTCTCCGCGTTCCTTCAGGCTTTCGCAGCGCGTCGGCAGCGGGGCGTCATCACCGGTCGCCTCCAGAACAGTCTCTGGGAACTTCGCGGCGTGAGCCGTTGACAGGATCACCGTACAAGCCTCTGCCTGTGGCAAGCGCCGTGCTGCTGCAGTTCCAACTGCAGTATGCGGGCAGATTAAGCCGCCCGTCTCGGACTTGAATTCGCGCATTTCCTGAAGCGTATCGGCATTGCTGACCATGGCCGACTTAAAGCCTGTACACCCTAACGGACCGCGAACCTGGTCCGGTAAATTAGCTGATCCCGCTTGCTTGTATTGATCATACGTTCTGCGCACCACATCGCCGTCGCGACCGGCGACTTCGAACAAGAGCCGCTCAAAATTACTTGGCACAGAGATATCCATTGCCGGACTTGGGGTCGCGACCGCCTGATCGCGCCGCATCTCGCCATCTTCCAGCAAGGTGGCCAACGTTTTGTTTTCGTTGACCGCACAGACGGTTTCAAATCCTGCGAGCAATCCACATCGTGCAGCGACGTAGCCAGCGAACGCATCCCCCATATTGCCGCTTGGGACGACAAAACGAATTGGCCGATCCGGGCCCAGAGCTGCCTGCGTCGTCGCATAATAAACGGCCTGCGCCGCAATCCGCGCCCAGTTGATTGAATTAACTCCAGACAAGGCCACTTCTTGACTGAAAGCCGTATCCGCAAACATGGCTTTCACCATTGCCTGACAGTCGTCAAAATCGCCCTCAACCGCAAGATTATGCACATTCTCTGCGCCGGTTGTCGTCATGAATAGGCGCTGCACCGGCGAAACACGCTCGTGAGGGTGCAGGATATATAAATCCACCTGGCTCGCTCCGGCAAAGGCAGCAGCCGCCGCCCCCCCTGTATCCCCAGAGGTCGCGCAAACCACGCTCATACGCTGACCGCGTTGCTTCAACACCAGATCATAGAGTTGGCCAATGAACTGCATGGCCACATCTTTAAAGGCGAGTGTTGGCCCGTGATGCAGCTCCATCACGAATGTATTTGGCCCCGCCTGACTAAGCGGCGCGACCGCATGATGTGAAAAGCTAGAATAGGCGCGGGCACAGAGAGCCGCCATATCGTCTTCAGGGATCGACTCACCTGCGAAGACTTTGAGGATGCGCGTCGCGACCTCGACATAGGTTTCATGCGGTTGCGCTGGCGCAATCTGCGGCCAGTGCTCAGGCACATACAACCCGCCATCCGGCGCAAGACCAGTCAGGCAGGCCTCAACAAAATCAACAGGTGTCGCCTGCCCTCTTGTCGATACATATTTCATGGCTGATTCTGCCTTCTTAAAATTTCAAACGTCCCTGAGCACGATGGAGCGCGACATATACCCCAATTAGCCCCAACGCCATCCCCCACCATGTCAAAGCATAGCCAAAATGCCGCTCTGGCGGCAATGGATCCATGGGCTTTGCAAAAGCATAAGGATTGAGTGTTTGTCGCGTTTGAGCCAAATTATCGGCATTGCGGACAGTCATGATTACAGGCTCGGCGATAGCCGGTGTCCCTTCCAGACCGAGTCGTTCGGCCATGAGCGCCGGATTGAACGCATACCAGACATTATTTTCAGGATCATCATTCGACCCAAAAGATGAAAGACTCGCGCTTTTTTCCGTCACGAAACCATCAAAAGACCGCTCTCCCTCGAACTGCGACACGGCGACCTGGACGGGTTGCGGCCCGCCAGTCGCTTCGACCATGATGAGCACAGTATCGCCAGTCAAAACATCTCGGCCGGGCACATAGCGACGCCAGATGGGCTCGCTATCGGCAAACCCATAAACCAGCTGGGCATTGGCAGGATTAGAACCGTCAATCTCAACCTGAATCGTGCCGGATTCCTGAACCGCTTCATACAGAGTCGGGTTCGCCTTTTTCGTGGCGTACCGATCATACTGCCAATGACCAAGTATCAGCAGGATCCCCAGGCTGATCAGTGTCAGTATCGAAAGCAATGGCATCGGTCGAAATGTCATGATCCATGCTTTCCGATCGAGTCCCATTTGGCTTCTTCGGCATTGTTCTTCCATTGCAGTGCAAACAGCAAGGATTTGAAGGGCCGCAGGAGCAATAGACTCAAACCGACGATTACGGGCGCCCATACTACAAGGTGCACCCAGGCCGGCGGGTCAAACAGGATTTGGACAATCAAAACAGGTGGGGTTACCAGAATCCCAACCAGGAACATGACAAAAAAAGCCGGACCGTCACCCGCATCCGCTTTTTCGAAACTGACTCCACAGACCGAGCAGATCGATGCAAAGCCAAGATAAGTCTCAAAGACGGGACCTTCTCCGCATTCAGGGCACCGGCAGCGCAGGCCTGCCGCAATCGGCGAGACCTGCTTACTCACCGATTTAGTGTCCAAGCACCAGGTGCGGTAGCACGTAGACGAATGCGAAGAGGAACAACCAGACCACGTCAACAAAGTGCCAGTACCAGGCCGCAAACTCGAAGCCGAGATGCTTCTTCGCTGTCATGTTTTTGGCGTACAACCGGAACAAGCATACAGTCAGGAAGATTGTCCCGATCACCACGTGCGCGCCATGGAAACCCGTCGCCATAAAGAACGCAGATCCGTACAGTGTTCCGTCAAATGTGAACTGTGCTTCTGAGTATTCGTAGACCTGCAGGCAGGTGAAGGCGAAACCAAGGATGATCGTCAGGATCAGCATGAACTTGGCATTGTCCATTTTGTCATGCGCGAGCGCGTGGTGCGCCGCAGTAACAGTGGTGCCTGACAGAAGCAGGATGAGCGTGTTGATCAATGGCAGGTGGAACGGGTCAAATGTGGTGACACCGGTCGGAGGCCATTGTGCGAAGGCGTTGAGGCCTTCCCAGATTGGGCTCGTCGCATCAAAAGTTGCGCCGACACGCGCTGGATAGAAAATCGCAAATTCGAAGAAGCTCCAAAACCAGGCTGCAAAGAACATGATCTCAGACACGATAAACAAGACCATGCCGTACTTCAGGCCGATCTCTACCACTGGTGTATGATCACCTATGCCGCCTTCTTTGATGACTTCGCGCCACCAACCGACCATTGTCCAGATCACCATGGCAAAGCCAGGCACCAAAGTCCAAAGCTGGCCTTCTTCGATACCAAATAGGCCCGTCATGTAGGTCACGCCGCCAATAGCGAGCGCAAGCACAGCGATTGAGCCGATCAAAGGCCAGGGTGATGGATTAACCAGATGATAGTCGTGTTTCACGTCTTC
>JAYZAM010000183.1:0-6589 GCA_036339715.1 Pseudomonadota bacterium
TGTAATTGTCGACCACATAACGCCATACCAGGTCAGCCGGACGAAGCCAATTGAAGGTTTCGCCCATCATTTCTCCTGGCATGATGCCATCATGCTCTTCGATCACCTGATCGACCTGCGCGAGGCCTTCATCGCCCGTGAAAATCTTCAGCTCACCGGCCAGGTCGAAATCAGATTGCGAGGCAAAATATGTGGCCGACGCGATCCGTTTGTCTCCGACCTTGCCCATATGGGCGAGCGCGGTGCTGAGCAGTGTACCGCCGATACAGTAGCCGACCGTATTGATTTTCTTCGAACCGGTTTCCCTCGTGACGACATCCACAGCTTCCAGGATGCCCTGTTCGACATAATCGTCCCAGGTATAGTCTTTCGTTTCATCATCAGCGGATCGCCATGAGACGACAAACGTGTTTATCCGTTTCGACAGGAGCCATCGGATCATCGAGTTTTCAGGCTGCAAGTCGAGAATATAAAATTTATTGATCCAGGGCGGGAAGATTAGCATCGGGCGTTCCCGCATCTTCTTGCGCGTTGGATTGTAGTGGATGATCTCAATCAGCCGGTTGCGATAAATAACCTGACCCTTGGCTGTGGCGACGTTTTTGCCAATTTCATAGGCCTCTTCATCGGTCTGCGAGATCGAAAGACGTCCCTCGCCGCGTTGCAAATCATTGCGCGCATTGCGCAAGCCTTCCAATACGCTGGCACCATTGGTTTCAATCATCGCGCGCAAGGCGGCTGGGTTCGTCGCCATAAGGTTGGTCGGCGACATCGCATCGACAAACTGGCTGAGATAAAACCGCGCTTTCAGCTTGCTGTCCTCATCAAGATCGTCCGAAACGGTATCGACGAGGCCAAGCAACCATTCAGCGTTCAGCATCCAGGCTCGACGCATGAAGTTGAAGGCTGGATTGGCTTCCCATTCAGGGTCCGCAAACCGCCGGTCTCGCGGCAAGGGCGCATTGCTTGCCATAGCCTGAAATAGGTTCATCCAGCCCTGGAACAGAGTCATCATGGCATGACCGGATTTTTCCGGGTTTCGAACCAGGGCGGACCCGAGTTGCATCTGCGCATCGAGACCGCCAAATGGATCTACCTGTCCGGGAGCAGGGGGGCGAAGATCTATGCCGCTTACAGAGTCAAAAAGCATACCTTGGGCTTCTTGAACCGCCTGCATCAGATTGGTCGCAAGAGTCTGCATCGACTCCGGATTGACCTCGGAAAAGAGGTTGGGAAGCGTGCTTGCCCTAAAATTATCAAAGTTTCTGTCTTTGGTCATGAGACGGACTCTCGCCATTCTGTGCGAACCCTTATAAGACTAAACAGCTTTGGGAATTATGAGTCCAGCAAAGGAAATTATTTATGCGCGCTTGTGTTTTTGTAACTTTTCTCGTTTTGGCGAGCTGTGCTGGCTCGATCGAGAAGGTGCAGGCCATGCGCGCCGATGCGCCGGAATGGTATGAAGCGCGAAAGCTGGAGTTTCGGGGCGAAGGTTATCCAGATCTCAATTCGGTACCTGCGCTCAGCACGCAGCGGGATACCCGCGCCAAGCTGGCATTGTCAGAGGCAGAGACCCTGGCCGTTCTCGAGCAGTTTAACGCAGATCCCCGCGCCGAGGTCGCGACAGAGACGCCGGAACAAATACGCGCCTGGGCGTTACAGGTCCGGCGAGCGGTGGAGGGGCAGTTGCCTGCCCCCGACTTTCTTACTGACGCAGAGGTCGAAGCGCTTAAAGCCCGATTTGATGTCGCTCGCGCGCGCCTCTAAACCCAAACAAAATATACGGAGATCCGCACCATGAGCGGAGAGTTTCACAAAATCCGGCGGTTGCCGCCATACGTCTTCGAACAGGTCAATCGACGCAAAGCAGAGCTGCGCGCACAAGGGGCCGATATCATCGATCTCGGTATGGGCAATCCCGATATGCCTGCCCCACCGCATGTCATCGCCAAACTGGCGGAAACCGCTGCAAAGCCGAATGTCCACGGTTATTCTGCCTCACGTGGAATACCCGGACTGCGCCGCGCCTTGGTGGAATATTATGATCGCCGGTTCGGGGTGAAACTGGATAAGAACCGCGAAGTTGTTGTTACGCTTGGATCTAAGGAAGGGTTTGCCAATCTGGCGCAAGCGATTACCGCGCCGGGTGATGTTATTCTGGCACCAGATCCATCTTATCCTTTGCACCATTTCGGGTTTATAATGGCTGGGGCGTCAATTCGGGCCATCCCGGCGCCGACGCCGGAAGAGTATTTGTCCGGGATCAGCAAAGCGATCCGTTATTCTGTCCCGCCACCGACGGCGATGGTTCTTTGCTATCCTTCAAATCCCACTGCGGATGTCTGTGATCTGGAATTCTATAAGGATGCGGTTGCGCTGGCGAAGAAGCACGATCTCTATATCCTGTCCGATCTGGCTTATAACGAGATCTATTTCGAGGAACCAACGCCCTCCATTCTTCAGGTCAACGGGGCCAAGGATATCGCGGTTGAGACGACCACCATGTCGAAGACCTATTCTATGGCGGGTTGGCGAATTGGCTTTGCGGCTGGCAATGAGCGTTTGATCGGCGCTTTGGCGCGAGTAAAATCCTATCTTGATTATGGCGCGTTCACGCCGATCCAGGTCGCAGCATGCGCAGCGCTCGATGGGCCGCAAGACTGCGTGGATGAGTTTCGAGCGACCTATAAATCGCGCCGCGATGTCTTGATTGAGAGTTTCGGTCGGGCGGGTTGGGATATCCCGTCGCCGGCGGCATCGATGTTTGCCTGGGCCAAGATCCCGCCACAGTGCGGTGATATGCGAAGCCTTGAATTCGCACTGAAGTTGATGAATGAAGCCGAAGTTGCGGTGGCGCCGGGAGCCGGCTTTGGCGAGCATGGTGACCGACATGTGCGCATCGCCCTGGTAGAAAACGAGCAGCGCATCCGTCAGGCGGCCCGGAACGTCAAACGTTTCCTTGCAAAACTCGAAGAGGAGGGGCAAAGCGAGCCCCTGCAAAGGACGGGATCGTGAAAACAGTCAAATTGGGAATTGCAGGCCTCGGCCATGTCGGCTGCGGACTGATAGAACTTGTACAGCGTCAGGCCGAATTGCGGCTGCCCGGCAAGGTCGAAATAGTCGGTGTTTCCGCACGCAGCAGGAACCGCAATCGTCCGGTCGATATCTCCGGTTACCGCTGGTTCGACGATGCGGCGACTCTCGCCGAGGATCCTGAGGTCGATGTGTTTGTCGAACTTGTTGGCGGCTCAGACGGTCCAGCGAAGTTCGCGGTTGAAGAAGCGATTAAAGCGGGCAAGCACGTCGTGACAGCGAATAAGGCTCTGATCGCGATGCACGGTCAGGCTTTGGAAGCGCTGGCGCAGGAAAAAGATGTTGATTTGATGTTCGAAGCCGCGGTTGCAGGCGGTGTTCCCGTGGTGCGGGTTTTGCGCGACTCACTGACCGGCGTGACGATCCGACGGGTCTCGGGCATTCTGAACGGAACCTGCAATTATCTAACGACTGAGATGCTAGACACGGGCCGAAGCTATGACGAGGTTTTAGAGGCGGCGCAGCGACTTGGATATGCCGAAGCAGATCCAACCCTAGACGTATCTGGCATGGATGCGGCGCATAAGGCGGCTATTCTTGCGTCGATCGCGTTCACAGCAGATCTCGACTTTTCGAAGGTCGCGGTTCGGGGCGTCGAGGCGATTGAACTAATTGATTTGAGCCTGGCAGATCGACTCGGACTCCGAATTAAACTGATCGCTGAAGGGGTTCTTACAGATGAAGGCGTTGTCTGCCGGGTGGAACCGAAGGCAATGCCACTTGATCATCCGCTAGCGCGCGTCAACGGAGCACTGAATACGGTCAGAGTTGAAGGGGAGCCATTGGGAGCGGTGACGCTAACAGGACCGGGCGCAGGCGCGGGACCGACCGCGAGCGCGGTGATGGGCGATATCTCGAAGCTCTTCACGCCAACGGCGCGCAGTCCGTTTGGCCGCGCGAAACATCATTCAACCAAGGCCTTTATCGCCGCTGAACCCGCTGAGCGCTCGGCGTTTTTCTTCCGCGTGAAGCTGGCCGACCGCCCTGGCGCATTGGCCAGTTTAACAGAAGCTCTGGCCGCGCATAATGTCTCGGTTGATAAGCTGTTGCAGGAGTCCGCTGATGACAGCGATGTCTCGCCTGTTGCCATTGTCACCCATGTGTGTTCTCGCGGAGAGATTGAAGCCGCGAGTGCGCGGGTGTCTGCGTTAGAAGCAAGCGTTGGTGCTCCGCAAGTCATCTCAATTGATGCGGGTAAGGAATAATTAGCTGAGTCGGACTGGGCTCGGGGGAGAGTGAATATGACGGACAGCATACTGGTGCCAGATCTTGCGGATGCGATGGTGCGCGTGACCGAAAAAGCGGCAATCGCGGCTGAAGCGCTCGCAGGGCGCGGCGACGAAAAAGCGGCCGATGCTGCAGCGGTCGACGCCATGCGTACGGCCTTCAATGCTGTGGACTTCCAAGGCCGCGTTGTGATTGGTGAAGGCGAGCGTGACGAAGCCCCGATGCTTTATATCGGCGAAGAGGTTGGCACCGGAAAAGGCCCGGAGATTGATATTGCCCTTGATCCACTAGAAGGCACTACACTGACGGCGAAAGCCATGGCCAATGCACTGGCGGTTCTTGCCATCGCGCCTCGGGGTGGGCTGTTGTTCGCGCCAGACACCTATATGGACAAAATCGCGATTGGCCCGGGCTACGCCGATGGCATTATCGATCTTGATGCGAGCCCATCTGAGAACATCGCAGAAATGGCGAAAGCCAAAGGTGTCGACGTTTCAGCAATGACAGCCTGCGTGCTGGATCGTCCTCGGCATGCTGAGATCATCGAGAACCTGCGCAGTGTTGGTGCGCGCGTTCACTTGATTTCAGACGGCGATGTAGCTGGCGTGATCAACACCACCAATCCGGCAACCGGTATCGATCTCTATGTCGGATCAGGCGGGGCCCCCGAAGGGGTTCTGGCAGCGGCCGCGTTAAAATGTGTTGGGGGTCAAATGCAGGGTCGCCTGGTCTTCCGAAACGATGATGAACGCCGCCGCGCCGACCGCACCGGTATTACGGACTATGACAAGAAATACAGTCTCCACGAGCTTGCCTCTGGCGAAACAGTATTCTGTGCCACGGGCGTGACCAAAGGCGGTCTTGTTGATGGCGTAGTTCGCAATAATGGCCATATCGAAACGGACACTTTGGTGATGAGCAGTGCGGACGGCATGGTCCGCAAGATCAAGAGCTGGCATCGCATTTAGGCCACCACTCGTCGCAATTTGTGTAGATGTCAGCCAGTCTCGAGCCTAAAAAAACATTGACCTGAGCCATCCATCTGTGTCCGGAGTATCCGGGAAGCACTTATCGGGGGCGGGGCTATCGTAAAAACTCTAACGGGACTGCCAGCAATATCGCAAAGCAGGCTACTTCGATTCACATTCGTTTTTGTTGCCTATGTTGGCCAGGGCTTACCGGTCGGGCTGTTCTTTTACGCCATTCCGACCTGGCTTGCATCCAATGATGTTTCGACTGTCCTGATCGGCGGCTATGTTGCGGCAACCGCGCTGCCCTGGACCCTGAAGTTTGTGAATGGGTTCATCATGGACCGCTTCACCTATCTCCCAATGGGAAAAAGGCGCGCTTGGTTGATTGGAGCTCAACTGATCATGATTGCGGGGTGTCTCGGGGGCGCTTTGATCAATCCCAGCTATTCCGATGTTGCGATCCTTACCACGATCTCAGTGTTGATAAACACCGCGACGACGTTTCAGGACGTGGCAGTTGATGGTCTGGCGGTCGACCTTATCCTCGATGAGGAACGCCCGCGCGCAAATGGATTGATGTTTGGCGGGCAGGCGGTGGGGGTCGCGCTTGGGACCGCAATCAGCGGCATTCTGTTCTCAAGTTTTGGTGCAGTCGCGGCATTCTTCTGCATGAGCCTTCTGATTTTACTGGCCCTTACCTTGGTATTGGTTTCGCGGGAGCGCCCGGGTGAGCGCCTTCTGCCATGGACACAAGGCGGTGTTTCGAACGAAGCGAAAGCGCAAAAAGCCGAAGCTTGGTTGCCTCTCTTTCGTTCAGTTTGGAGCGCAATGCTGAATCGAAATAGCATTTTGCTAGCAGTCGCGATGATCATGAATGGCGTGATTTTCGGATTGTATCTCACTGTAGGTCCGGTGATTGCGACAGGCCCTGGCGGGTGGAGCAATGAAGGGTTTGCAAGCCTTACCGGGATGGCAAGCCTAACCGCGGGTCTGGCTGGCGTTTTCGTCTTCGGATTTCTCGTGAATCGGATTGGCACCCGTATCGGTGGAGCAAGTGGGTTGCTTCTCTATGGCGTTTTCGGTTTGGTCATGGTTCTTTTGCAACCCTATTGGTCGCTGAGCTGGGTGGTCATGCTGTTTGCCTTCGGGGCTTTCTGCACGGATATTTATATCAAGGTTTCAACCTGTTCGACTGCGATGCGCTTATGCGACATGAGAGTCGGGGCCACTCAGTTCACTCTTTACATGGCGCTCGCAAACCTGGGGGTCACGATCTCAGGGTTTATCACGGGCCCATT
>JAYZAM010000184.1:0-4227 GCA_036339715.1 Pseudomonadota bacterium
TGCCAGGTCGCGCCGTAGAGGGTGCGTCTCCGGGAGTTGCGGGCGAAGGCGCAAGCGTTGCAGTAATTCTATGCGAACGAGACGGCGACGTTCAAACCCAGCTTGCGAGTGGTTGTCGAGCGCGTAAGCGACCCGCTCTCCCAATTGATCTTCCAACCCGAGACGGCTGGCTGTCTCTGGCGACATTGCAAGCTCGGTCGTCAGAAAGTCAGTCGCGATCGCCTGCGACTGAGCGATTGCACGCCGGGTTGATCTGGAGCCATCCTCACTCTGAGCACATGCAGAAAGCGACGTTGAGAGGGCGAGTGCTCCGATCGTTATGAGCACGCCCAGCGAGTGCCCGGGCCTTCGGCGCGAGCCGCGCCTTTCTTGGGATTCATGAAACATTCGCAACAGCTGCATTCCCTCACCGTCTCCCTGTTGTCGGTTGCTCGCTTATCCGTTACACCCCGCCAGTCATATCTAGCGGAGCGACCCGTGGAAAATACCCCGAACACACCACAAGCAGAACTGACCGGAAACGTCCTGTTCTACAAGAACCCTCAGCCACTTAATCCTGAACAACATGCCGCTTTGGGCGTAAAACAAGTTGATGAGCCCTTCGGCTTTTTGCGCGTTGCCCATGCTGTACCGGTCACCGTGACCGAATTTGGCATGGCCTCAGCGGCCTATCCCATCATCTTCGTTGGCGAGGAGTTTACCCCCGTCGCCGTCATGGGTGTCAATCAGGGCGAGAACCTGTTCGTCGACGACAGTGGCCGCGTGGATCCCGATTTTTACATCCCAGCTTTTGTGCGACGTTATCCGTTCGTCTTTGCGAATGATAACCAGGGCGATCGTTTGTTGCTTTGCATCGACCGTGATGCGCCAATGGTCACCAATCAACCTGAAGTGCCACTGTTCGAGAATGGCGAACCTTCAGCGTTCACCCAGAACGCAATTGAGTTCTGTAAAGAGTTTGAACGCCAGCGTCAGTCGACGGCAGAGTTTGCAGCGATCATTAAGCGCATGGGACTTTTCGACCAGAAATCTGTTTCATTCCAGCCGCGCGATCAGCAGGGCAATCCTCAGGGTGAGCAACAGAAAATCGCTGATTATTGGGCGATTGATGAGGCCAAGCTCAATGAATTGTCCGATGAGCAGTTCAAAGAATTGCGCACCGCAGGCGCACTGGGTGCCATCTATGCGCACATGATCTCATTGCTGAACTGGCAACGCATCATTCAGCGCGCGGTGGCAAAGCAGCAGACTGCCGCTGCAGCTGCGGCTCCAGCCGCGCCAGCAGCACCTCAGCCCACTGCGTTCTAGAGCGGGTCTGATCCGAAATAAGTGAAGAAGGGCGGTGCAAAAGCAGCGCCCTTTTTTGTGTCCAATTTCCGATCGGTCACATCCTCGCGAGGTGCTTTGCTTTCGCCACCCAATCCTATATCTAGCGACGCTAGGCCATAAGGATGATTTGATGTCGATTATGCGCAAGCTCACGCTTCTCATTCTCGTGCTCGGTTTTACGCTTCTCGGATCTGGCGCAGGACTGGCGCCGGTGCACGCCCAACCCGTTGATGGCGGACACGCGAAAGTCGAACTGATTACTGAGAGATCGCTGGCGGTGCCGGGAGAAACCGTCTGGTTCGGATTGTCATTCGAGATCGAACCGAACTGGCATATCTATTGGATCAATCCGGGCGACGCCGGAATTCCGCCAGAAATTTCATGGCGCGAAACAGGTTCGGTTCCAGCAGACAGTATTGGCGCCTTTGAGTGGCCGGAACCCGAATTGCTGCCCGTCGTTCCAGGACAGATCATGGACTATGGCTATTCCGATCAGGTTGTTTTGCCATTTTCGGTGACCCTGCCAGAAGATGCTGATGGGCCGATCCTGTTTGAAGGGGTGGCAGATTATCTGATCTGTGAGGATGTGTGCATTCCGGAGAGCGCGGATATTCGGCTGATACTGTCGGTTGGGGCGGCGCAATTACCGGATGAATACGGCTCAAAGCTCATTCAGGATGCGCTGACGCAGGTCCCCCCGGACCTGAATGGCGAAGCGACCGTTTCGCGGCGCGGCGAGGCTTGGGTGCTGTCAGTCGTCTCGGATCAAATCGCGGCTGCACGCGGCGACGCGCGGTTTTTCCCGTATGGGCATGAGATCACACATGCGGCTGATCAACCCGTAGAGTTCGGCCCCAATGGCTTGGCGCTGACACTCACCCCAGCGAATGCGGGCAGCGACCTTCCTGAGACGCTCGCCGGAATTGTTAAACTCGACGATCTGGTATTCGAAATTTCGGCAGTGTCGGGAGATCTCCTCTCAGGCACAGTCGGTGAAGCAGGCTTAAGCGGCGCGTCCAATGTTAGCTCAAATCTCTTTGTCTTAATGGGATTTGCGCTGATTGGCGGTCTCATCCTGAACCTGATGCCATGTGTCCTTCCAGTATTGTCGATCAAGGCCATGGGGTTGGTCTCCGCGACCGCAAATGGCAATTCGTCTGAAGCGCGCCGTCACGGTCTCTGGTACGCTGCGGGTGTGTTGGTAAGTTTCGCCGCCCTGGCCATCATCGTGTTGAGTGTCCGTGCCGCGACCGGTGTCGCGATCTGGGGATTCTGGCTACAAAATCCGATCCTTGTCACTGCGCTAATCCTGATCATATTCCTGATCGGGCTTTGGCTGCTCGGACTTTTTGAGCTTGGCACATCTGTCCAGAGCGTGGGCTCCGGATTGGCCGAAAAGCAGGGCGACGCCGGCGCATTTTTCACGGGCGTCCTCGCTGCCATAGTAGGCGCGCCTTGTACGGGCCCGTTTCTGGGGGCTGCCCTTGGCGCTGTCATGTCCCAGCCGGCTGCGAATGTGGTTCTGGTCTTGTTGACCATGGGGCTGGGCTTGGCGCTGCCATTCCTCATCCTCAGCTTCTCGCCGGGATTGCAACGGTTCATCCCCAAACCCGGCGCATGGATGGAAACACTGAAGCAAGTGTTCGCCTTCCCAATGTTCTTGACGGCCGCCTGGTTGCTTTCTGTCCTTGGCGCACTCGCAGGATATCGTGTTGCCGCCATGGTCGTTGCCGGCGCGGCTCTGATCGCGTTTGGCATCTGGGGCTTGAAATCGGCGGGACAGGGCGCAAAGGCTATCCTGCTCTCTGTGCTCGGCCTGGCCATCATTATTCCGGTCTTCGGGCTCATATCCGCGACCAGCGTCTCTGAGGTGTTGACGGGGTCGATTTGGTTGATCGGGTTGATCGTGGCATTCGCTGTTATCGCACGCTTGAACAACGATATATCCCGTCAAATCGCGAAAGCCGTTGCCGGTCTCGCCATAGCCGCAGGACTAATCTGGCCGCTTGCGCAAGCGCGTACCGCGCTGGCATCGGATGCGCCCAGCCAAGCCTATTCGGCAAAATATGAAACAGAGGCCTGGTCACCTGAGCGCGTCCTTGAATTGACATCGCAGGGGCGTGCCGTGTTTGTCGATTTTACAGCGGAGTGGTGTGTTACCTGCCAGGCAAACAAACTTCAGACACTTCAGACCCAGCCGGTCGTTGAGGCCTTTGAGGTGGCGGATGTGGCCTTTCTCGTCGCAGATTTCACCAATGGGGACAGATTGATCGCGCAAGAGTTACAGAAGCATAATCGCGCCGGGGTGCCGATGTATCTTTGGTACGCGCCCGGTCAAACCGAACCGGAGGTCCTCCCGGAATTGTTATCTATCGACCTCGTGACAGGACTTGTCGACGCGAACGGATAAGGTATCTCTTTCGCCATATCTTATTTGGGAGGTTTCAATGACGACTTTGACACGCCGTAATCTTGGTCTGGCAGCCGGCATGGCAACTGCAGTTGCGCTGACTGCTGGCTCGATGATCGCATTTTCCGCCGATGCCGCGCCGGTGTCTGGTGAATCTGCTCCGATCTTCGTCGACTATCCCACGAGCACAGGCGAAACTATTTCGCTTGGTGATTTTGAAGGCAAGACGGTCGTTCTGGAATGGACCAATCACGATTGCCCCTTTGTGAAGAAGCATTATGCCGAACCGGTCCTGAACATGCAGACCCTACAAGACGGTGCATCCGCGGAAGAAGTGGTCTGGATCCAGGTGATTTCATCTGCTCCGGGCAAGCAAGGATATCTCGAGGCAGACGCTGCGATCGCAAAGAATGCCGAACGTGGTGCAACTCCAGCGTATACAATTTTGGACCCTGCGGGAGATCTCGGGCGCGCTTATGAAGCCAAAA
>JAYZAM010000185.1:0-5417 GCA_036339715.1 Pseudomonadota bacterium
AGGCTGCGATCGAATACGAAGCGCGCCGCCAGATCGAGATCGTTGAAGGCGGCGGCTCGGTCGATCAAGAAACACGTCTCTATGATCCGGATAAGGGCGAGACACGCAGCATGCGGTCAAAGGAAGACGCGCATGACTATCGCTATTTCCCAGACCCAGACCTTCTTCCACTTGAAATTGACGACGCCTTTATTGAGGGCATCAAAGTCAATCTGCCGGAATTGCCGGATCAGAAACGTGCGCGGTTCGAGGCTGACTATGGCTTATCACGGTATGATGCGGGGGTTTTGACTGCAGATGCTGAAAGTGCGGATTTCTATGAAACTGTTGCCAAAGGCCGCGATCCGAAACTCGCCGCCAACTGGGTCACGCAGGAATTGTTTGGCTATCTGAACAAAGCAGAGCTCGAGCTCTCTGAAACTCCAGTTTCAGCCGTCCAACTCGGGGGCCTCATCGACTTGATCAGCAGTGACGTTATCTCAGGCAAGATCGCGAAAGACGTCTTCCAACGGATGATTGACGGCGAAGGCGATCCTGCTGACATCGTCGAGAAGCACGGGCTGAAGCAAGTCACCGACACAGGGGCGATCGAAGCCATCATTGATGAAGTCATCGCAGCGAACCCTGATCAGGCGGCCGCTGTCAAAGAGAAGCCCAAATCCATGGGCTGGTTTGTCGGTCAGGTGATGAAAGCATCTGGCGGCAAGGCCAATCCGCAGGCGGTGACCAAGATCTTGCGTGAGAAGCTCGGTCTTTAAGGCTAAAGCTTCGCGCGGATTTTTTTGGCAAGGCCCTCTAAAACGCCCATGTCAGCCATCTGGCCGGCCGCATGACCGGCGAGCTTTACATCGGTCCATCGCGGAATGATGTGAAAATGCAGGTGAAACACGGTCTGTCCTGCCGGGGCCCCGTTAAACTGCGTCACCACGACACCATCGGGCGTTAGCGCCGCTTCTACGGCGCGGGCAACGGTTTGCACGCGCTCCATATACGCGCCGAGCTTCTCAGTGGGCATGTCCAGAAAGTTCCGCGCTGCAACGTCTTTGGGGATGACCAGCGTGTGGCCTTTGGCTTGCGGAAATACATCCATGAAGGCCAAGGCGACGTTATCTTCAAAGACTTTTACGCTGGGCATATCGCCGCGTAGGATCTTTGCGAAGATATTGTCAGGGTCGTATTCGGCGTGGAGGGTCATGTCGGGTCCTTTTTAAAGGGCGTTCGCTTTTCCAAATAGGCCGATTCATGTTCGACGGCCTGGCGTTCGCGCTCAAGATAGTGATCGATGGCTTCGCGTAGACCTTTGTGTGCGATCCAATGCGCGGAATATGTCGTCACGGGGGCGTATCCACGTGCGAGTTTGTGACCGCCTTGAGCGCCTGCTTCCACAGATGAGAGACCGTGCTCGACGGCATAGTCGATCGCCTGATAATAGCAGGTTTCAAAATGCAGAAAGGGACGCGGATCAGTACACCCCCAATAGCGCCCATATAGCGTGTCAGAACCAATCAGATTGAGTGCGCCCGCGATTGGCGTTTCGTCTTCGTAAGCGAGGATGAGCAGGATCTTGTCGGCCAGCCGCTCACCTAAAATCGAGAACGTCTCGCGATTAAGATAAGGATAGCCCCATTTCCGCGATCCGGTGTCCATATAAAACTCGAAGAACGCGTCCCAATGCTCTTCAGTGATCGCGTCCCCAGTCAGATGTTTGAAAGACAGATCAGCTTGCGCCTTCGCACGCTCTTTGCGAAGGTTTTTGCGCTTCGCCGAGGATAGAGCGCTCAAAAAATCGTCAAACCCCGCATAGCCGTCATTGTGCCAATGAAATTGCTGATCTGTGCGGATCAGGAGACCTGTTGAGGCCATTTGTTGGGCGAACTCTGGCTCGATAAAATTGATATGGAGCGATGAGAAATCGTTTTGCGCGGCAATTTGGAGGGCCGCGGATAGGAGAGCGTTCTGCAAGCGCTCCTGATCCGGTCCAGGTTCGAACAAAAATCGTCGTCCAGTCACTGGCGTAAACGGTACTGCGGACAGCAGTTTTGGAAAATACTGCCCGCCCGCGCGCTCATAGGCATCGGCCCAACTATGATCGAATACGAATTCACCCTGGCTGTGCGTCTTGGCGTAAAGAGGCATTGCGGCCAGAACTTCCTCACCAGGCCCTTCGACCAGAACGTGACATGGCGACCAACCGGTTTCAGGCCGCGCTGCGCCTGACGTTTCGAGCGCGTCCAGAAACTCCCAGCTTAAAAATGGATCATATGGCAGAGCAGGAGGGTTGGCTAAGCGATTCCAGGCGTCTGGAGCGACCTGAGACAGGTTGGTTATGATCCGCGCTTTGAATACCGTTTCGTCCATACAACCTTATCTATTCGAAATATGTCGTTTTGCGAGCGCTGGATCAAAACCTTCAAAGATTTGTGCGTCTGTGAGGCCCTGGAGGGCGAGACTCTCTGCTTCGCTGCGAACCGTCCACGTGATTAGAGGCAAGGTCTCTCTCGCGGCCTGCAAAGTCTCCTCATGAGCGTCAGTGACGTGACATGCGAGGTAATCAACCCGTACAGTTGGCGTTTCGGCGAGATTTGCCTGTCCTGTCTCGGCGGAGGGCGCGATCAACTGTCCCCGCATCAACCCAGATGGCAAAGCGGCCACGGCGCGCCTCGAAAAACTCATGCCCGCGCAAGGACCATTGAAGGAGAGCAATTGTTGACCGACGACATGTGCGAACGCCTCAGGATCGGTGCGTCCATCTATTTTGAGTTCGCACAAAAGCGGGGTCTCCTGCGGCCATTGCTCTAGCAAGTCTTGTAATGAAATGATTGCACCACCGCCGCGCAGGGGCCTGCCCTTGAGAACATTTGCAGGTTCATCCTCAAAGCGTCCCGTCTCAAACGTCATCCGCGCAAGGTCTGGATCGTGGAAAATCAGCGGAATCCCGTCGCGCGAAGGACGGACGTCAAACTCAATGCCAAGCCCTTCAGAAGCTGCGGCCAGGCAGGCCTCAAGGCTGTTTTCCGTCAGACCGCCTTTGGTCCAGAGCCCGCGATGTGCATATGCGAAGTCAGAGAGGTGAAAGTGTTCAGCCAATCTCAAACACGCCGTCTATTTCGACCGCTACGCCAAGCGGCAGCACCGGGCTCGAAACCGCAGAGCGCGCATGACGCCCAACCTCACCAAACACGTCGACCATCAGATCAGAACAACCATTAATAACCTGCGGAATCGCCTCAAAATCAGGGTGTGCATTGACGAAGCCACCAAGTTTAACCACGCGCTTCAGTCTGCTGAGATCACCGAGTGCGGCCTTACACTGCGCAATTAGATTGATGGCGCAAAGCCGAGCTGCCGCCTGACCTTCTTCAAGCGACATGTTCTCACCGAGGCGTCCTTTGACGAGCCCATTAGGTCCGGCACTAACCTGACCTGAGATGAACAGCTGTGATCCCGTTATTACATAGGGCACGTAATTCGCGACAGCTGCCATCGGGGCCGGGAGTTCGATGCCAAGGGCGGCCAGGCGGTCTTCAGGTGTAGACATGCGTTTTCCTCTTAGTTTCAGGCGAGGTAACGCGGACCCAGCGTTTCAGGCAAGGGCCTTATTTTCGGTTCCGGGCTTTCGATGCGGCCAACCGAATGGCCCGGCCCGTGACGACCGAGGCATCCCCAAATTTCGACCTTGCTGCATCGCTCGCGCGTTCCGCTTTGGCCCGCTTTTCAATGGAGGGGTCAACTAGATCCCGAGCATCCCATCTTGCGTCCTGCAAATGTGAAAGGCCGACTCCGATTAATCGGAACGATCGGTTGCCTTGCACTTCCTTAGCGAGCATCGGTTTCGTCACCCGGAAGAGGGCGTTGGCTAAGTTGGTCGGGGTCGAGAGCGTCACGGAACGTGTGAGGGATCTAAAGTCTTTCGTTTTGAGCTTGAGGGTTACCGTAGCGCCTTCAATGCTGTGGCGCTTCGCCCGCATGGCCGTCTCTTCACAAACTTCCCAAAGTCGATCTTCGAGCAAAGCATAGTCAGAAAGGTCATCATTAAATGTGCGCTCCGATGAGACGGATTTGCGCACACTATCAGTACGAACGGGACGATTATCGATCCCGCGAGAACGTTGATGCAACCACAGCCCGGTCTCGCCATAATGGCGAATGAGATCGCGGGCGTCGCTGTTCTGCAGATCCCCCACACAGCGAAACCCGTCGCGTTCGAGTTTTTTTGCCAGTTGCTTGCCCACACCGTGCAGGAAGCTAACCGGTTTTGGGGCAAGCAGTGCCATGGCTTCAGATTGTGAAATGAGTGCGAAACCGCGCGGTTTGTCTAATTCACTTGCTGTTTTTGCAAGGAACTTATTCTCCGATAAGCCGATTGAGATGGTGATCCCAATATCACGCTCTATTTCCCGCGCCAGTCGACTGAGGGAAAGCGCCGGAAATGCACCGGCGAGGCGGGTTGTGCCCGAGAGGTCGAGGTAACCTTCATCGATGCTGATCATCTGGACTTTAGGCGTCAGCGTTTCCAACTTGCCCCGGATTTGTTTCGACGCGGTCGAATAAGCCTCTCTTCGGGGTTTGACGACAACAGCTTCAGGACAGGCTTTGAGCGCTTTGAACATCGGCATTGCCGATCGGACACCATTCAGTCTGGCGATATAACAGCACGTCGCCACGACACCACGTTTGCCCCCGCCCACGATCACCGGCTTGTCTTTTAGCTCCGGATTGTCTCTTTTTTCGATAGCCGCAAAAAACGCATCGCAATCGATGTGAGCAATAGAAAGCGTTTCGAGTTCGGGATGCTGCAGCACGCGATAAGAGCCGCAGCGATCGCATGCTTCGAAGCGGTCTTGACGGAAAGAGTCGCAGTCCCGGCAGAGAGAAGGCATGTTTGTTCCTGCCATGTTCCGGATCTCAGCGCAAATGGAAAAGAATCGTTAACGAAGCTTAGGGTAGAAAGAATCAGGGCATTTCGATGCTCGCAACGATTCGGACCGACTGCATGACAAAGACACCTCCTCAAAAGGTGCTCATCGTTGAGGACAATGCGCTGAATATGCGTTTATTCAGCGATCTGCTCGAAGCGAGCGGTTACGAGACCATGCAATGTGTTGACGGGGCCAAGGCGGTAGGACTCGCATTGGAAGCCAACCCGGACCTGATTATCATGGATATTCAACTCCCCGAAGTGTCCGGATTGGACATTACACGTTGGCTTAAAGATGACGAACGAACCGCGCAAATACCAGTTCTCGCGGTGACGGCGTTTGCCATGCGCACGGACGAAATGCTTGTGCGCGAAGCAGGCTGCGAAGGGTATCTTTCCAAGCCCATACAGGTTCGCTCATTTTTGAAAACTGTCGATGATTTGATTTCAAAGGAAGCGGTGGGGTCATGACCGCCCGTGTGCTGGTTGTTGACGATCT
>JAYZAM010000186.1:0-7330 GCA_036339715.1 Pseudomonadota bacterium
CGTATTGAACGCGCTTGGCTTGATCCCGAGCAAAACGGCTCGCGAGCGGACCAGCGATTGCGCCGCCGAAATCGATTCCTTCATGACATCGCGCAGGTTACCGGTGACTTTGGTGTTTCCGCGTCCGGGCATGGACACCGCCTCAATGGTGAGGAGATCACCGCCGACTTCAGTCCAGGCAAGGCCGGTTACAGCCCCGATCTGATCTTCTTCGTCAGCAAGGCCGAACCGGAATTTGCGAACGCCCGAATAATCGGCGAGGTTTTCAGGGCTTACGACTACTTGCGTAACACCCTCATTGCCAAGCTCTCGCACGCCTTTACGGGCAAGTTTCGCCAGCTCGCGCTCGAGGGAACGGACGCCAGCCTCACGCGTATAGTACCGCAGCAAGTCACGAATTGAGTCCGATTGAACCACCCATTCTGTCTCGTCCAGGCCGTGATCGGCGCGGATCTTCGGCAGCAGGTGACGCTCGGCGATTTCGAGCTTTTCATCCTCGGTATAGCCGGCGATCCGGATGATCTCCATCCGGTCGAGAAGCGGCTGAGGCATGTTCAGACTGTTCGCCGTGGTCACGAACATAATGTCTGACAGGTCGTAATCGACTTCCAGATAATGATCGTTGAAGGTCGAGTTCTGAGCCGGGTCCAGCACTTCCAAGAGCGCTGCGGACGGATCGCCGCGATGGTCCATGCCCATCTTATCGATCTCATCCAGCAAGAAGAGCGGATTGCCCGTCTTCGCCTTTTTCAGGCTTTGAATGATCCGCCCCGGCATAGAACCGATATAAGTCCTTCGGTGGCCGCGAATCTCGCTCTCATCGCGCACACCACCGAGCGATACTCGCACGAAATCACGCCCCGTCGCCTCGGCGATCGACTTGCCGAGCGAGGTTTTACCAACGCCTGGAGGGCCAACGAGACACAGGATGGGGCCACGAAGCTTGTTCGTCCGCTTTTGAACGGCAAGATATTCCAAGATCCGCTCTTTGACTTTTTCCAGACCATAATGGTCGTCGTTCAGCTGTTTCTCAGCCGCCTCAAGATCCGTGGAAATGTCTTTGCGTTCATCCCAAGGCAGTGCCAGCAACCAGTCCAGATAATTCCGAACCACCGTCGATTCGGCAGACATCGGGCTCATCTGGCGCAGTTTCTTGACTTCCTGCTCGGCTTTCGTGCGGGCTTCTTCGGACAGACCAGTTTCGCGGATCTTCTCTTCAAGTTCCGCAACTTCGTCGCGTTCCCCTTCGCCCTGGTCGCCCAGCTCGCGTTGGATCGCTTTCATCTGTTCATTGAGGTAATACTCGCGCTGGGACTTCTCCATCTGACGCTTAACGCGGTTTTTGATCTTCCGCTCCATCTGCATCATGCCCATTTCGCCTTCCATCAGCGACAGCACTTTTTCCAGACGGTCTTTGACGTCAGAGAGTTCCAGCAAGCCTTGCTTCTCAGACAGCTTCACCTGCAGTTGAGAGGCAACGGCGTCGGCAAGTTTACCCGGCTCGGCGATGTCCGAAATCGTCGATACGGACTCTGGCGGGATCTTGCGATTGAGCTTCGCATAGCTCTCAAACTGCTCCGTCACAGCCCGCATCAGGGCTTCAAGCTCGCTCGAGCTCGCATCCACAGGCTCGATCACGCCAATCTCAGCCACATAATAGTCGCCGCGATCTTCCAGCGTGTTCAAACGGGCCCGGTGACCACCTTCAACGAGCACTTTCACGGTGCCGTCGGGCAATTTCAGCAATTGCAGGATTGTCGCGGTTGTCCCAACCGCATGCAAATCATCGGCATTTGGATCATCGGTTGATGGATCCTTTTGCGCGACGAGCATGATCTCGTTCTGGCCCTCATCGACCATTTCGAGTGCTCGCACAGACTTGTCACGGCCCACAAATAGCGGCGCCACCATGTCCGGGAACACAACAATGTCTCTCAGTGGGAGGACTGGGAGGGTTTTCGTCGTCATATCTGACTCCTTCGTTTCTGGTCCCGCTCAGCGGCGACCATCACCTTCACCCCGTTGTCGGATGATTCTGGTGTCTGACTTATTTGATATTCAAAGGTGCCCACTTCAACCACTAAATAGTAGTGGATAAGTGCGAATTTAATCCTATGGCGGGATTTGCCTTAAGACGCTTCGTTCGGCTGAACCTGTTTCGAATGCACATAGAGCGGCTTGGCGTTGCCATCGACCACTTCGGCATTGATCACAACTTCGTCAACGCCGCGCAGACCGGGCAGTTCAAACATTGTGTCGAGCAGGATCGATTCCATGATTGACCGAAGGCCACGTGCACCGGTTTTCCGAACGATTGCCTTTTTCGCAACAGCGGACATCGCGTCTGGTGTAAACGTGAGGTTCACATCCTCCATCTCGAACAGACGCTGATACTGTTTGACCAAAGCATTCTTTGGCTCAGTCAGGATTGTAACCAGAGCGTCTTCATCGAGATCCTCGAGTGTTGCGAGAACCGGCAGTCGGCCGATAAATTCAGGAATCAGGCCATAGCGCTGAAGGTCTTCCGGCTCGACCGTACGCAGGATTTCACCCACGCGGCGATCCTCTGGATCCTGAACATCGGCGCCAAAGCCAATCGATGTGGCTTCGCCGCGAGATGAGATGATCTTATCGAGACCGGCAAAAGCGCCGCCGCAAATGAAGAGAATGTTGGTCGTATCAACCTGCAGGAATTCTTGCTGCGGGTGCTTACGTCCACCTTGCGGAGGCACGGCCGCGACTGTGCCTTCCATCAGCTTCAGAAGCGCTTGCTGCACACCTTCGCCAGACACATCGCGTGTGATCGACGGATTGTCGGACTTTCGAGAGATTTTGTCGATTTCGTCGATATAGACGATACCGCGTTGCGCGCGTTCAACATTATAGTCGGACGCCTGCAACAGTTTGAGAACAATGTTTTCAACGTCCTCACCCACATAACCAGCTTCTGTCAGTGTGGTCGCGTCGGCCATCGTGAACGGCACGTCCAACACACGGGCCAGCGTTTGCGCCAGGAGCGTCTTACCACACCCGGTCGGACCGATCAGCATGATGTTTGATTTTGCAAGCTCGACACCATCAGAGCCGCCTGGATTTGCAAGGCGTTTATAGTGGTTGTGAACCGCAACAGAGAGAATACGTTTGGCGTAAGATTGACCGATCACATAATCGTCCAGGACATCACAGATTTCCTGAGGCGTAGGCACGCCCTCTTTCGCCTTAAATCCAGAGGCTTTGTTCTCCTCACGGATAATATCCATGCAAAGCTCTACACATTCATCACAGATGAAAACTGTCGGGCCTGCAATCAGCTTTTTGACTTCATGCTGGCTCTTCCCGCAGAAAGAGCAATAAAGCGTATTCTTTGAATCGCCGCTGGAACCGTTTTGCTTTGCCATGGCAACCTCTTACCACGCATGGATTAACATGCGATTTACTGGGAACGAATCCCAGCTGCTACTACTAACTTAAAACCCTTACCGGATGGCGCAAGCCTAAGCTGCCATTCTTCATGCACGAAGAATGCCGTTTAGTCTTCGCTGGCCTCGGCACGTCGCTCATAAACGGTATCGACAATGCCGAAAGATTTGGCTTCTTCAGCCGTCATAAAGGTATCTCGATCCAGTTTTGCCTCGATCGTTTCGTAATCCTGTCCCGTATGTTTGACATAGATTTCATTGAGGCGTCGCTTCAGATCGAGGATTTCCTCTGCGTGGCGCTCAATATCCGTTGCGACACCACGATAACCTCCTGATGGCTGGTGCACCATGACGCGCGAGTTAGGCAACGCGATACGATTGCCCTTGTCACCTGCCGCCAGCAAGAGAGAGCCCATGCTCGCCGCCTGACCAATGCAGAGTGTCGAAATGGGGCAGCGGATGTATTGCATTGTATCATAGATCGCGAGCCCGGCGGTCACGTACCCACCTGGGCTGTTGATGTAGATACCGATGTCTTTTTTAGGATTTTCTGATTCCAGGAACAGAAGCTGCGCACATACGAGTGATGCAGTGGTGTCGTCGATCGGACCGGTGATAAAGATCAACCGCTCTTTCAAAAGTCTCGAGAAAATATCGAAGGCGCGCTCACCACGGCTGGTTTGCTCAATTACGGTTGGAACCAGGTTCACATCGGTCGGGCGCGGGTCGAACATAAAAAATACCTTCAAACGGAAAATTTCTGAGCCAAGAACTGGCAGACGCAGATATATTTGTCCATTCGCCCGCAGTTACAAGATGTGGATGTCGCTTAACCGACTTAAGATTTAACTACCGCGCGGCACTGCGGTTCCAAACTTTTGCGAAAAGTACTTTGCGATCTCGCGCGCTGAACCGAGATAGGCGCGCCCATTAGAGGATTTTGCCTCAACAATCGCGTGGCGGGAATCGGAAGACGCCAAAACCAAAGTTGGGGCATTCCACTGCCCTTCCCCCAAAAGCTCACAAATGGGGCCGCGTGGATGAGCGAGGTCGACATAGACAATATCTAAAGCCTCTTTGATCGCTGGATAATAGCTGAGCACACCCCAGATTTCAGCGCATTCCGGGCAAAATTCCCGGCGACCATTGTCTTCAAACCCGGGCGGCAGCAGGAACAGTTTATCTTTCAAGTCGCGATCACTCCATATGCTCAAATTGCGAGGCGGCCGCTTTCGGGAACCGCGCAGCCAAGCGTCCAAATTCATCCTTACTCAATTTTACTTCAAGCTGCGCCTCGCCCGAATCTCCGAATGATTCGGCGTCGACATGCGCGTGCTCGTGCAACCAGGCGCGCAAGGCGCCATCTCGATGGGTTAGTCGCACTCGAAACGGCTTTCGTCCCTGATCCAACACGTCTTCGATCGCAGAAAGTAAATCCTCGAGCCCTTCGCCAGTGATCGATGACACCAAAATGGCGTGTGCCTCATCGCCCAGCTTTGCCGCCTCCGCCGCTAGGCCCTCCCGGATCTGTGGTTCGATCAGATCGATTTTGTTCCAGACCTCGATCATGGGCGGCAAGTCAACGCCGGTTAGGTCCGACAACTGACCGAGGACTTTTAAAACATCTTGCTTCTGATCCATGTCTGACTCGCTCGATCGATCGCGAACATGGATTAGCAAATCTGCCGACAACGCCTCTTCCAGCGTCGCCCGGAAGCTGTCGACCAAATGAGTCGGCAAGTCGGAGATGAACCCAACCGTATCGATCAAGCTGGCTTCGCCCAGACTTGGCAGTTCGAGTTTACGAATGGTCGTATCGAGCGTTGCGAACGGCATATCCTTTGCCATTACATTCGCGCCCGTCAGACGGTTGAACAAAGTCGATTTGCCTGCATTGGTGTAGCCAACGAGCGCAATAATCAGGCTCTCGCGACGCTTACGGCCCTGGCGTTGGACTCGCCTCGTCCGCTGGACCTCGGCCAAATCCCGCCGCAAGCGACCAACTGCGCGGTCAATCATCCGCTTATCGGCCTCAAGTTGCGTTTCGCCGGGCCCGCCGAGGAAACCGCGACCGCCACGCTGGCGCTCCAGGTGCGTCCAAGTGCGCACGAGGCGTGAGCGCTCATACAGCAAGCGAGCTAGCTCGACTTGAAGTGTACCTTCCTTCGTGCGCGCGCGCAGACCGAATATTTCGAGGATAAGTCCGGTCCGATCGATCACTTTGACCTTCAGACGGTTTTCGAGATTGCGCTGCTGGATAGGTGTCAGCGACGCATCAATGATCACCATCGAGCATTGATGCGTTCTGACATCTTCTTCCAGCCGCTCCAAAAGACCACCAGAGAGCAGGAATCCCGGTGTCGGGTTGCGCACCTGTTCAGCACGCAAGAATTCCAACTCACAACCCAAGGCTTCGACGAGACCCGAGGATTCCTCCAGCCGATCGTTGCTCGGTCGCTCACTGACCTGCGTCCATGGGATAATTATACCGGCCTTTTCAGGCGGTTGTTCAAGGTCAATTGGTGTTTGTTTCAATCGGCTTAGCTATCTTCTTCGTCGAAGAGCTGCACGTGTGCACCTGGAGCAATGGTTGAAATTGCGTGCTTGTAAACCAGTTGCGGCGGACGACCATCGCCACGCAACAACACACAAAAGTTATCAAACCAGGTGACAACACCCTGCAGCTTAACGCCATTCACGAGAAAAATCGTCAATGGAGTCTTGGACTTACGGACTGCGTTTAAAAAAGTATCCTGGAGGTTCTGCTTTTTATCTGAAGACATTGATTGTCTGCCCTTCTCTTTTACTTGAGCGGCTATAACGATTGACCGGAAATTTCAAGCGGTTGGGGAATTATCTTTGCCAAAATCCGGGATTCAGAGCCGGCAGCAGCGCAATTACCTCCAAACGCCCAAGGATCATGCCCAGAATGACATAAATTTGTGCGGGTCCGTTCAGTTCAGCATTCATGCCGGCGAGTATATGGCCAGCATTTGAGAGACTGCCAATCCCGGCCCGAACAGAATCGTCAAAAGACAGACCGGCCGTGCTGAGCAAAAGCGTCCCGATTGTACAAGCCACGACATAGCCGACCAGGTAGACCCAGACCCCCATTACGGTACGGTCTGACTGACGCCGCCGTCTGAAGCTGAAATGCTTGATGCTGCCGCGATATCCAAGCTGCGCAAATTCAAGCGCGACCCTTTTGCTGAGCACAATCAAGCGCGCCAGTTTAAACCCCCCAGCCGCAGAGAGCGCCGATCCCCCGATCAAGACCGGGAAAAGCACAAGCACGATCGGCAAGCGGGAAAACTGAGTTGGATCTGACAGGGCGATCCCACTGGTTGAAATAGAAGACGTGGCCCACCCGAGGCTTTCCAGCAGCGGCAATCCTGCAAACACGGCCAAAGTCATAACAAGCAGCACGGATCCGATCCAGGCCAGCACTTCCGGGTCGAAAGGCACAGCCCGCAACCGCCCTTGGCCCGCACCGTCAACAGCAATCAGCCCCATAGTTCCAAGCACCAGACCAATCCAGAGCAGAACCGAATGGATCGCCCCTCCCTGTGGTGCCGCATTGTATGACATTGGATCGACTAATCCGGTGGTGATCGCGCTGACGCCCCCCGCGAGCGCATCGCGCGGCTGCAATCCGATCGCCAGCAGCAGCGCGGCAAGCACGATGGAGCAACTGATCACCAGCGCAGAGCTGATACGGACGACGCGCAATATGGGATCAAAGAAGCTTTTTTCCGGGTCGCTGAAAAAGCGATTTCGATGCACCCCCGGCCCACCATAATTCAGTCCAGAGAAGACCGTTGCGGCAATCGTAATTGTCGCGATCGCACCGATCACATGGAGCATGACCCGCCAGACAAAAATACTGATCGGCATGGGATTCGCGACCGGAT
>JAYZAM010000187.1:0-6484 GCA_036339715.1 Pseudomonadota bacterium
ATTGCAGGGCATCAAAGGCGATATAGTGGTGAGTCGAACGACACCTATGCGCGATAATGACGAGTTCGAGCAAATTCATAGTCAGCCCCCTGACGGCTCAATCAGAACGGTCCGCCCTAGGGTGATTTGTGGGTAACACAAATGTCGCTTCTGCGGCGACGGGGCGGTGTCCAATTGGTTAATCTTTCCCTCACATTTGCGGGGGAACGGTTAACAGCGGCTTAACCTTTGTACCGTGTCCGGGTGTAACCTGCTATTTCTGCTTTGGTTTCACCGGGCGCATCAGGCCTTCTTGCGCAACGCTGGCAACCAACTGGCCGCTGCGGGTATAAATCGAGCCCCGATTGAAACTGCGTGCCCCGCCCGCATAAGGGCTGTCCATTTTGTACAGGTGCCAGTCGCTGAAGTTGATGGGGGCGTGGAACCACATGGCATGATCCAGGCTGGCCGACATCAACTCGCCGGTCATCCAGGACACGCCGTGCGGGCGATTGCCGGTTCCCAACAGGGCCATGTCAGAGGCATACGCCATCAGACAATGGTGGAGCCAGGGCTGTTCATCGATTTGCCGCTGCACGCGGAACCAGAGATGCTGAACATCATCGGCTTTCTCCGGCTTGAGCGGATCGAGTGGCTCGACTTCGCGAATTTCGATCGGACGGGGCCGCAGAAAATGCCCACGGTGACGCTCTGGCAGGCGTTCAGCAAATTTCTTGCGCCATTCAATGCGATCGTCGAGCGATTCAGGGTCTGGAACGTCAGGTTTGTCATGCTGATGGTGCCAGCCATCTTCCAGCTTGTGGAACGACGCCGCCATATTGAAGATCTGCTTGCCATGCTGAATGGCAACCACGCGACGGGTCGTAAAGCTGCCGCCGTCTCGCGAACGATCAACTTCGTAGATGATCGGGATCGATGGATCACCCGGGCGCAGAAAATAGGCGTGCAGCGAATGACACGTGCGCGTCTCGGTATCCACGGTCCGATAAGCCGCGACGAGAGACTGGGCGATCACCTGGCCTCCAAACACGCGTTGATTGGTTTCGTTTTCGGGACTTTGACCGCGGAATAGATCCACCTCCAAGCGCTCCAAATCCATCAAATGTAGCAAATCGCCAACAGGATCAGACATTTCGTAGCGCCTTTCCGAAAAAACATTGCCCAACCGGGCGGAATACGTATGCCAGATACTAGAAACGACGCGCGGTGCAACCTACCTGACGCGTAATAAATCACGGGCTGGGAACAAGAAGCGAGGCGACATGGGAGTCTTCCAAACAATTCAACGTGAGGCCAACACGATTCTCACGCTATCGAGGTTTAAGAAATGGACGGGCGATATCACGCCTGACTCCGAAAATCTGGTCGCCGATGATTTTGAACGTGTAGTCGATAAGTATCCGAATAATGTGGCCTGGCGGTTTGAAGGCCAGCTCATCACCTATGCGGAAATGGATGCACTCGCGAACAAAGCCGCCAATTGGGCGCTTAGTCTCGGCCTGCAGCCAGGCGACGCTGTGGCACTATTCATGGAAAACCGGCCCGAATATGTATCTTTTTGGTATGGCCTGTCCAAAGTCGGCATCGTCGTCGGCCTGATCAATCACAACCTTACAGACAAAGCGCTGGCCCATTGCGTCAACATAGCGGACGCGAAAATCATCCTGACCGGCGCAGACCAGGACGAAGCTATTCGCAGTGCCAATGGTCTTTTCGAAGGCGATCCGAAAGTCTGGTCATATGGCGGTCAGGAAGGCGAGGACCTGATTGGCGCGCTCGCGGCTGCCTCAGATGCCCGCCCAAGCCGGGACCATCGCGCGCAGCTGCGCGGCAAAGACTTGTGCCTCTATGTGTATACGTCAGGGACTACCGGTTTGCCGAAAGCGGCACGGCTCACGCAAGCCCGCACCCAGGGCATGATGAGATCCTTCATCGCGCCATGCAAAATCACATCCCGCGACCGGGTCTATATCACCTTGCCTCTTTATCACGGCACTGGCGGCCTGTGTGGGGTTGGTCAGGCTTTGATGACCGGGGCCAGCATCATCCTCCGGAAGAAATTCTCCGCCAGCCAGTTCTGGGACGATGCCGCAGACCACGGCGCCACAGCGATCGTCTACATCGGCGAACTTTGCCGCTATCTGGTCAATTCACCGGCGCACCCGAAAGAACGCGCCCACAAAATCCGAACCGGCTTCGGAAACGGATTGCGGCCAGACATTTGGGAAGAGTTTCTGACGCGCTTCAATATCCCACACATTTGCGAGTTTTATGGCTCAACAGAAGGCAATGTCAGTTTCATCGGATTTGACGGCAAAGTTGGCGCCGTTGGTCGGATCCCGAGCTATCTAGAGAAAAGCTCTTTCGGGCATGTCGCCTTCGTCAAATTTGACGTGGTCGAGGAAGAACCGGTCCGTGGTGCAGATGGGTTTTGCATCAAGACTGACCCAGGCGAACCAGGCGAAGCCATCGGCAAAGTTGGGGACGATGTCCGCACGCGGTTCGAGGGCTACAATGACGAGGCCGCGACGAAGAAGAAAATCCTGCACGACGTCTTTGAAAAGGGCGATATGTGGTTTCGCACGGGCGATTTGATGTCCAAGGATGCCGAAGGCTATATCTATTTCATCGACCGCATCGGCGACACATTCCGCTGGAAAGGCGAGAATGTATCGACAAATGAAGTCGCGGAGTTTGTCGCGCGGGCACCGGGCATCGCGACCGCGAACATATTCGGGGTCAGCGTTCCAGGAACAGATGGCCGGGCTGGAATGGCGGCAATCACGACGGATGGCGAGGTTGACTTTGATGGCCTGTACGCGTGGCTGTCGGAGCAACTCCCCAAATATGCTATCCCGCTCTTTATCCGCGTCCAACAGGAAGCAGAGACCACAGGCACGTTCAAATATCGCAAGGTCGAACTCGTCGAAGAAGGCTTTGATCCTGAAAAAGTGAGTGAGCCGCTTTGGTATTTTGATCCTGAGTCCAATAAATATGAACCGCTGACGCCGGATGCACACGAAACCATCCTATCCGGCGCGGTTAAGTTCTAGCATGTGGAAATCATTCACATTCATGGCTGTGCTCAGTTTGACCGGGTGCGCGACCCTTGAAACCGAGACGGGCGCACCTGAGACAGCCTTTTTCGAACGCCTGAACGGGCTCTGCAACGGTCAGGCCTATGCGGGCACCCTGGTGAGCAATGATGCTGCGGATGCCGACTTCAAAGGCGCTGATATGCGCATGGGCCCCGCAATATGTGAGGGCGACCTGATCCGGATCCCTTTCGTCGTTGGCGAAGATCGTTCCCGGACTTGGGAAGTGACCCAGACCGAAAACGGGATCCGGCTGAAACATGATCACCGGCACAAGGACGGGACCGAAGACGTACTGACACAATCTGGCGGCGACAGCGACGCAACTGGCGACATCGGGCAACAAGATTTTCCCGCCGACGCGGAAACAAAAGCGCTCTTCATCCGGGAGAACATCGAAGTCTCAACCCAAAATACATGGTCATTGGAAATCGAACCGAATGAGCTGTTTGTTTATCAAATGCGCCGCCCCTCGCGCCTGTTCCGGGTAGAGTTCGACCTGACGCGTCCGGTCGAGGCGCCTTTGCCAACATGGGGACAGGTTCCCATCGAATGACGTCTGCGCAAGCCCATCAAGGCCGCGTTTTAATCATTGCCGGGTCCGATAGCGGCGGCGGTGCCGGGATTCAAGCCGACCTCAAAACTGTGACCATGCTTGGCGGCTATGCCATGACTGCGATCACAGCAATCACCGCCCAGGATACAACAGGTGTGCACGGTGTCTGGCCAGTCGCCGACCAAGCCGTGACCGCTCAGATGCAGGCGTGCCTCACAGATATCGGCGCCGATACGATCAAGACCGGAATGATCGGTACGGCGCGTCTAGTCGAGCGAGTTTGCGAAACGATTGATGAGCTGGCGCGGGAAACACCGTGCATCGTGGATCCGGTTATGGTGGCCACATCCGGCGATCGCCTGATCGATGAAGCGGCGGTGAGTGCGCTTGCAGCGCTGCTTCTGCCCGGTGCAAGCCTGGTGACCCCGAATTCTCACGAAGCAGAGATTCTGACCGGAAAAGCCGTCGACGGCCTGAATGGCCAGCGCCGCGCCGCAGAGGCGTTGCTCGAGCGGGGGGCCAAAGGCGCACTCGTCAAAGGCGGCCATATTCCCGGGAAGGTCCTCCATGATGTATTGCAGACGGAACATGGAGAGTGGATCTTTGAGAGTGAGCGTCTGGATACCCGTTCGACCCATGGAACCGGGTGCACTTTGGCAAGCGCTTGTGCGGCCTTGCTGGCTCAGGGCGTCGCCATTGAGACAGCGGTCGATCAGGCACGCGCCTATTTGCACCAGGCCATTCAGCAGGCGCCGGACTTAGGGCAAGGTCATGGACCCGTCGCTCACAATTGGCGCATCATCGATCAGCAAGACTGATCAATCGCTTAGAAATCATGGTTTGCCCCAGAGCAGGACGTGTGACAGCTTCCCCAGCCAGCTCAGGAGACGGCCATGGCGAAGATTCCCTTTGTTCAGATTGATGCATTTGCAAGCCAACCCTTTGAAGGCAATCAGGCCTGCGTGATGCCGCTCGATTCCTATCTGCCGGACGATGTCCTGCAGAAAATCGCGGCCGAAAATAATGTCGCCGAAACCGCTTTCATTGTTCCCGCTGATTCCGATACGTGGGAACTGCGCTGGTTCACACCTGCGGTCGAAGTCCCACTTTGCGGTCATGCGACATTGGCGGCCGGGCATTATCTTTATGAAGAAACGGGGTTCACCGGCAGCGAGATCACTTTCACGACCCGGCAATCGGGAGAGTTACGTGTTTCGCGTTTGGCTGATGGACGCCTCGAAATGGACTTTCCCGCCCAGACATTCACACCGGCTGAGGCAAGCAACGAGATAATTGAAGCGCTCGGCCAAAAGCCCTTACGGTGCTTTGAGGGACCCTGCTTTGTCGCGCTGTATGAAACCGCAGAAGAAATTGTCAGCCTTTCGCCAAACCTTGATCAGTTGAAATCGCTTGGCGCGAGCGATCCAGCTTGGGGTCCCGGAAATTTCGGGTGTCTTGCGCTCGATGGTGACGACGTAGATGTGACCAGCCGGTTCTTTGCCCCGGGAAGTGGCATTCCAGAAGATCCAGCGACTGGCAGTTGGCATTGCATGATCGCGCCACTGGTCGATCATCTGACCGGCGAGAAGAGCGCGCGTTGCTTCCAGGCCTATCCCGGTCGCGGCGCCATCATCGACACAGAGTTACGTGGCGATCGCGTCAAGCTGCGCGGTCGGAGCGTCACCGTCATTGACGGGTCTTTTCACCTGTCTGTCTGACCCCTTGGCGCGATCGCTGGGAAATCCAGATACCGCTCAGGATGAGGGCGAAGGCAATAAGCGCGTTCCAATCCTGCACTTCCCGAAACGCAAGGTACACAACTAGGGCGGAGAAAATTGGAATCAGATACCCCGTCAGGGACACAAAAGAGGCGCTCGTGCGCTGAATCAGGATCATGTAGAGCACCGAGGCTGTCGCGGTTGGCGCGATGATGAGTCCGATCACGCCAAAGATCGCACCGCCGGATGGCGCGACCGCGGAAAAATCAACGCTGAGCAGAAATGGCCAGGTGGCAACAGCGCCGATGCTGACGAACCCCGCAGAGAACACCAGCGGCGGTATATCTTTGGCAAAGCGCGCAATGATGCTGGAGAGCGCATAGCAAAACGTGGCCATCAAACAGAGGGCCTGCGCTGTTACGCTTGCCGACCCAAAGGCTGAAACCGCTTCGGGACCAAACAGCACAGCCACACCGAGAAACCCAACCATGATGCCGAGAATTTTTCGGGCAGTCATACGGTCATCGTGAAAAATCACATGCGCCATGATTGAAACAAAGAGCGGCGCTGCGGCAACGTATAGTGCGGCCAGACTCGAATCGACGGTTTGTTGGGCATGTGTGATGGCAAAAAAGGGTGTTGCGGTACCGACGAGCCCCATGACCGTCATCGCGGTCCAGCTCTTCCAGTCTGCGAATGCCGGCCATTTCTGACCACTGAACCACGCGATGATCAGGAGGAGGATTGCACCTCCGGTCAAGCGCATGGGAATGATCAGTTCTGGCGAGAAACCTGCACTTAAGTCGCCAGGGCTAACCGCGAGGCGCGTAAACGCATAGGCAGACCCCCACAGCGCAATCAGCGTGGCAAATAGAACCCAATCCAGGGGAGATCGATTTATGTCCATCCTAATGCACGCCCTAAACGCATCGGGAAGCAGGTCAAGCGAGCGAGCCTATCGAAATACACACTTCTATTTAAGGCAATGGTCGTTATATGATTATATTCGACCCCCTGAGTTGCAATAAAAATGGATGTTTACAGTTGATTACTGCAGATTACGTTGTCGTGGGGACAGGGTTATCTGGTTTATCTTTTGCAGATACTATCATAAG
>JAYZAM010000188.1:0-6513 GCA_036339715.1 Pseudomonadota bacterium
TTCCGAGCCGTCAGACTCGCGGATCCAGTGTTCATAAATCTGATCGAGCTCCACTGACGTAATTCCCCTTTTATGTGCGAGGATATCGTCCAGGGCGGCGACCAGCTTCAGGTTCTTTCGAGATACGTATTCGTACCAGACCGCATAGGTCTGTGGATCTGCGGACGTTCTATACCTGTGGATGAGCTTGAATGCTTCTCGCCCGATTTTAAACGATGGTGACAGTGCGGGTGATAGGGTCTTTCCGCTGAGCGCGTCAGATGATGAAGATGACATAGAAACGAGTCCGAGATGGTTGCCAGAGCCTCAGGTTGACTACCTTAAGTTGAATTCAGATTAATAATTATGATGCAATAAAGCGCATCGTTTTGGGGCGATGCGCTTTATCTCTGAAACAGTTTATTTGAATGATGTTTTTGCTCGCGGCGCTAGAGCACGTCGAGCATTTCCGCCACGAGTGGGTGCCGGACGACATCCTGACCCTGCAACCGGATAACCGATGCGCCCGAGAGTTTTTCCAAGCGCTCAGCGGCCTTGCCGAGACCGGACAGTTCTGGAAGCAGGTCACTCTGAGCGGGATCTCCCGTCACCACCATTGTCGAGTGCCAGCCGAGCCGGGTGAGCAGCATCTTTATCTGCGTATAAGTGCAGTTCTGAGCTTCATCGATCACCACGAACGCATTGTTCAGGGTGCGACCCCGCATGAAGCCGATGGGGGCAATTTCGATCAGTCCTTCCGCCATCATATGCTTCAGTTGTTGCGGGCTGAGGCGATCTGAAAGCGCGTCATAAAGCGGACGAAGATATGGAGCCAGTTTGTCTTCCATAGCACCCGGCAGGAAGCCGATCTGCTCACCCGCCTCAACGGCCGGTCGCGACAGGATGATCCGCGCAACTTTGCCCTTTTGAAGCGCTTCAACGGCTTTACAGATCGCCAGATAAGTCTTGCCCGTGCCCGCCGGTCCAAGCGCGCAGACCAGTGATTTATCTTCAAGTGCGTTGAGCAAAAGCGCCTGATTCTCGGAGCGAGGTTTTACGGTCTTCTGATAGCGCTGGTGACGTGACCCATGCGCCGGGGTCGGCGGTTTTGGATTGTCCGCATCGTCGGGATGCCAGTCATTGCCTCCGGGTATGGCATAAAGCTGTGTTTCTCGGGCAGCGCCTTTTTCAAAGAAGTTCGAAGCGTCGAAGGCGGCTTGTGCTTTCTGGCGTTTCGTGGCTGCGCGTTTACCCATGAGGATCTCCTTTTAGGACTGATGATGGGACAGAAAAAAACCGCCGTGCCAAAGGCAGGGCGGTCGGTGAATTCATTGGGAGAGACAGAGCCTCCAGACCGGAATATTCATCCCTGGTCGGTGGTGGTGTATGAGAGCTTGGTCGATGGACCATCAGCAATCTGCCTCCCGAATCTCTATCTTGAATTACACACTAAGAGGGTTAACCGATTGTGACAGACATAATCCGCTCGCGAAACAATTTATGGGAGACTGACATGGCAGTATACGATCTAGACGGCATTTGCCCAACAATTCCGCAATCGGGAAATTATTGGGTGGCAGAGAACGCAACCGTTCTTGGCAATGTGAATCTGGAAGAGAATGCGTCCGTCTGGTTCAACGCGGTTCTGCGCGGCGACAATGACCCGATTACCATTGGCGAAAATTCCAACGTTCAAGATGGTAGCGTTCTGCACACGGATATTGGGTGTCCTCTTAATATCGGGAAAGACGTAACCATTGGCCACATGGCTATGCTGCATGGCTGTACGATTGGAGATGAGACCCTGATCGGGATCGGCGCAACAGTTTTGAATCGCGCCGTGATCGGGAATAATTGCATTATCGGTGCGCATGCGCTGATCCCAGAAGGGAAGGTGATTCCGGACAATTCGCTTGTGATGGGCGCACCTGGAAAAGTGGTCAAAGAGCTCAGCGAAGCGCAGATCATGCTGATCAAAGGCTCTGCCCAAGTCTATGTCGACAATTGGAAGCGCTTCAAATCAGGCCTCAAAAGGATAGAAGGTTAGGCAAAATCTGGGACGAACAGGCGCGTAATTCTCTTGTCAGGTGAAAACATGACAAAAATCGTGGTAAATTGGCCCTAAACCATACAAAAAAATAGACTTTTTATACCCCACAGCTTATGCGAGTATCCCATGCTTGGATCGGACGCATCAGATGGTTTTTCCCGCTTGGGTGCCCCCAACGCGCGTGGAATGCGGCGCCTGAGCCTCTCCGATTCGTCGCTTGAACTCGAACTTATGATTCATGGCGAACCAAATTCTGGTCGTCGCCCGCTTTTGATTTTGAATCCGATTGAATTGCCTTTGCCGCCCTCTGAGCAATTTTGTGATACGATGTGGCAGGCAGGGTTTCAGGTCTATTTTGTACGACGCCCTGGCCATGGTAGATCTGCAAGTCTGCCACAGACGCTTCTGACAAAAGCCGAAGTGAAGAATAAATCGGGCGTTGCGGTCGAAGCGGCCTTGATGAAGGTCATGATCGAAGAGCTCGACCTCCAAGATGTTGTTTTGCTTGGCGTTGGCACATCGAATTCCGTCTGCATGCGCCTGGCGCAATTGTGCCCGAGAGTGACTTTCACAGTTTATTCGAATCCGCTTTTCCACCCCGGAATCTGGGATGTCATTCGACCGGATTGGTTGCGCCGGATGATCCGCCAGACGGTTATGACCAAAAGTGGGTTGATGATTGCGATACGGGGACTGAAGGCGATCCTGCGCCGAGACCCGCTCTGGTTTTACAATCAGTTCGCGCAGAAGAGTAAGGGTGACCAAGCTTATGTGAAAGACAACCCAGAAGATTTTCTGTCTGCCGGCCATTTGCTGCAAAACTTAGATCCGAACCACTATTTTTATGAGCTCAGAACCGCGCTTATCGAGGACACTAAATGGAGCCTTGATCTTAAGGGACGGAGCAATGCGGTGATCTTGTCCGGCGTGGAAACCACCGAAAACTGGAAAAAGAACATTACGGCCGAGGCCGAACATCTGGGCTTACCGCTTGTCTGGGCGCCGTCTGGAGATTTGTTCGTTGCCTATGCGTCCCCTGAAGTCTTGCTCGAGACGCTCACAAAGAAGGCGCCGCGACAACAGTCCCTCAGCGCTCACCGCTAGGTTCGCGGCGAGTTGCGACAAAGATTATCCCGACCGCGATAATGATTATCAGAAGCGAGAGCGCGATCATGGATCCGCGAACCAGCCAGGCGCTGAGCCCGCACGCTAAAGTCATGCCGATAATCGCGGCAATTTTGTTTTTCCTTGAGATCTCGCCGCGTTCAACAAAGTCGCGGACAATTGGACCGACCCCCGGGCGGGTATAAATCCAGTCCCTCAGCTTTGGGTGCGACTCCGCCAAACAAAAAACTGCGACGATCCAGAAAACTGTTGTTGGCCAAAGCGGCAAAATCAGACCAATCGCGCCGATGCCGAAAAAGCCAAAGCCAAAAAGCACCCAAAGCCACCTCATGCGACCTCCGCGGCGGCCGCAGCACTCGCCCAGGCCCATTGAAAATTATAGCCGCCGAGCCAGCCGGTAACGTCGACACATTCGCCTATGAAGAAGAGGCCGGGCTGGAGTTTGCTTTCCATTGTTCGGGAAGATAAGGCGTCCGTCGCCACTCCGCCAGCGGTGACTTCCGCCGTTCTCCAGCCTTCCGTTCCGGCCGGCTTCAGCGACCATGCTTTCAAGGCTTGAGCAATGCGGTCCATTTGGTGGTTTGACAGTTCCGCCAGTCGCACTGTGCCTTCGAGGCCGATCGCCTGCGGAAAATAGTTGGCAAATCGGGCTGGAAAATACGTCGTCAGCCACTGGGTCAAAGGCTGCTTCGGAGCATCGTTCTTTGCCGCTTTAAGGAGGTCGAGAGCATGATCGCTCGGCATGAGATCAAAAGCGATGGATTCGCCTTGCCGCCAGTAAGAGGAAATTTGCAATACGGAAGGCCCAGATAAACCGCGATGGGTAAACAGCATGTTCTCGACAAAGCTGGGCCCCGATTTGGCGTACGCTTCGACGGACAGTGACACCCCCGACAGGTTCGAGAACGCGTCGCGATACTGATCGGTAAAAGTCATGGGCACGAGTGCGGGGCGGGTTGGGATAATCTCGTGCCCGAACTGTTCCGCAATGTCGTAAGCAAAGCCCGTCGCACCAATTTTCGGGATCGAAAGCCCTCCTGTCGCAATGACCACGCTCGAGGCTTCAATCGGACCGCGGCTGGTTTCAGCCAAAAATCCATGAGTGGTCGCCGCCAGTGTATGAACCGTTGTCTCAAGCCTTAATTCGCCGCTTGGTTTTTGAAGTTCATCGAGCAGCATTTGAATCACTGCTCCGCTTTTCTGATCGCAGAACAACTGGCCCAGCGTTTTTTCATGCCAGGTTAGATCATGCTCGGCCATGAGCGAGCAAAAATCCCACGGCGTATATCGCGCGAGCGCCGATTTCGCGAAATGGGGGTTTTCGGAAATGAATCGCTTTGGCTCGGTTTCGAGATTGGTGAAGTTGCAACGTCCGCCACCAGAGATACGAATCTTTTCACCGGGCTTTTTGGAATGATCGATCACATAGACGGTTCGACCCCGCTGGGCCAAGCGTGCGCCACAGAAAAGGCCAGCCGCACCAGCGCCGATTACGAGGACATCGATCCGTTCCAAAATAATCTTCTCCTGAGGAAAAGTGGCAGAAAAGTCTTTATTCCGCCCTGTTGGCGGCAAGCCGAAGCCGTGTAAAGGAAGAGTTAATAGCGAGGAAGGGACTATACCATGATTGGTCGAACATCGGGGGTTCGAAGCATTCTGCTCGGGGCAATCACAGTTGCATTGGCGGCATGCGGAGGTGGCAACTCAACCTCTGATGACGTCCCACCGCCGCCGGAAGAAGCCGAAGGCCAGGTTGTTGAACGTTCCCGATCAGCCCAAGTTGCAGCCGATCGCCGTGAGCGAGAAAGGCAGCGACTGGCTCAGCGAGAGGGCGAAGCCCGATTCGCCTATGTGCGATATGCCCCGGATACAAGCGATAGCCTGCCAAAGGCTTGTCTGGTGTTTTCCGAGCCGCTCGATCCCGAAGCGGACTATTCCATCTATGCGCCTATGGATGGCGAGGTCGACGTCGCTTATAATGTGAACGGTGAGCAGCTCTGTATCAACGGATTAAGTTTTGCAGCATCGTATACGCTCACGCTAACCGAAGGTCTCCCGTCTGAAGACGGGGATGAGTTGGGCCGCGAAGAAGAGGTGCAGATCAGCTTCGAGGACCGACCGCCATATGTCGGCTTCAGCGGATCAGGTGTGATCTTGCCACGCGAAGACGCAGACGGCCTTGCCATTGAAACGGTCAATGTCGATCGTGTGAATGTTACCGTCTCAAGGGTCAATGAACGCGCCTTGGCGTTTAAATCTGTTGGCCGCGGAACCGAAAGCCAGCAAGGTCGGTATTCGTACGTGTATGGTGAAGATAATCCAAGCGATCTGTCATCCGAAGTTTGGTCCGGAACCATGGAGGTTCAGAACACAAAGAATGCCCCGGTCGTCACGGTTTTTCCGTTGCCGGACGTTATCGGAACTCTGGCGCCTGGCGCATATTATATCGAGCTTGCCGATGCGGTTGAACTTGATCGCTATGAAGGGCCGCCGGCATCGGCAAAGCGTTGGGTGATGCTCACCGATTTAGCTTTGACCGCGTATCGAAGCGCGTCAGGGCTCGAAGTCACTTTGCGATCCCTGCAGGATGGACGCGTTATGCCGAACACGCCGGTTCAGCTGATTGCGCGCAATAATGAAGTGCTGGGAGAGGCGTCGACCGGCGTAGATGGACGGGTCTCGTTCAACCCTGAACTGCTCGCCGGAACCGGAAATCTCTCACCCAAAATCGTTCTTGCGGCGGGCCTTAAAGGAGACACGGCAATTCTCGACTTGACCCGTGCGCCTGTTGATCTTTCTGAGATGAATACAGGTGGGCGTGTCACGCCAGGTGAAATTGATGCCTACGTCTATACGGAACGCGGAATCTATCGCCCGGGCGAAACCGTCCATTTAACGGCCATGATGCGCGACCGAGCCGGTCGGGCAGTGTCCGAACGAAACGGAACAATGGTGACCTATCGTCCGAATGGCATGGAAGCTTTTCGGGTCCGGTTCTCGGTCAGCGAAACTGGAGCTCTGCAAAGAGATATTGAGCTGCCCCGTAGTGCTGCGCGCGGCATGTGGCGGAGTGTTGTGGAGATTGACGGTCTCGGCCGGGTCGGTGCGGTTTCCTACTCAGTCGAAGATTTTGTGCCGCAACGCATCGCGATTGAACTGGAGGCCGAAGACGCCCCATTCCTGCCGGGCGACGATGCCCGCGATATCGAAGTCTCAGCGCGTTTCCTTTACGGGGCACCCGGCGCGGCTCTGGCGGTGAAATCTCAGGCACGCGTGGAAGTCGATCCCAATCCGTTCGGCCATGATGGTTTCAGCTGGGGACCTCACGATGGCAGCTTCCGAGAACAAATCATAGATTT
>JAYZAM010000189.1:0-8037 GCA_036339715.1 Pseudomonadota bacterium
CGGTTCGCCCGCGCCGGAAATAAACGCGCGCGAGGTACTGATCCACGGCGGGGCCCCAATCATCGCGCCGCCAGTTGATTGCCGTCACCTCTCCGGTGGTGAGGTCACGGACAAACAGGTCAACAATTGCATTGGGCCGGCCGGCGCGCGGATAGCGCTGATTGATCACGGTGACATCTTCTGCGGCGATATCAAAGCGCGGGATGATATCGACAGTGCTCTCATCCACTTTCGTATAGGCCAGGAAACGATCGTCGGGGCTCCACCAATATCCGGTATAGCGGCTCATTTCTTCTTGAGCGACGAATTCTGCGACGCCATAGGCAATCGCGTTTGCAGGGTCACCCGAGGGGGTCATCTGGACCTCTTCTCCGGTGCTGAGATCAATCGCAAAGACTGCACCATCGCGGACAAAACTGACATAGCCGCCGTTTGGAGAGACTTTGGCGTCATACTCAAATGCTTCGGTGTCGGTTAGCTGCCGCGCCTCCGCGCCGTTCTCTGTCAGGGTGACCAGATGCAAATCGCCGCCAATCGGCACAAGGATCGTATCAGACGTCCCCCAATCGTAGGAAACGATGCCTTTGCGCCCAGCGATGCGCTTGCGTTCGCGGAGTGCTTTTTCTTCCTCAGACAGTTCGACATCTTCCGGCTCAAGCAGCTTGGAATCGACCAGAAGGCTCTGCTCACCCGTTGCGACGTCAAACTGCCAAAGGTCGTAGCGATTGCCTTCATCTTCGCGCGCTTTGAGAAAGGTTACGCGCTTCCCATCCGGGCTGTACTGCACGCCGCTGGGCGTGGCGCCGGACAGGCCGGGACTGGCGAACAGGCGTTCGATTGTGAGGGGCTCTTGTTCGACCATGGCGGGAGTCTCTTGCGGGGCTGTTTGGGCGAGGGGGGCGGCGCAGGCGCTCAAGCTGATGGCAAGCGCAGGGAAGAGTAATCGTTTTATCATGGGGGCAAGGGCTAGCGTGGTCTTCGCCGCTTGTCAGCCCTTGAGAGGAATTGCGTAAATCTCGTCTTCGTTAGGCCACTGCGCGCAATCGAGGCGCATTTCAATCTCGGACGATTGTTACATCACGGATTTGAATAATAAATGCTTTGATAAATATTCACTGCCGTGATAACTCATCCCCATTGGGAGACTTATAAGTTGAAATGGTTGTTGCGGATTGTTGGCCTATTGGGCTTGATCTTCGGAGTTCTGTTCTGGTGGCTGATGCTCCGCGGCTCCGACGCGCCAAAGCAGGCCCCGGACGTGTTCGATCTAGATGACTGGCGATCAAAAGCGGCAGCGCCAGCTGATCTGCTGCCGACCGAAATCCGCGTGATCGAAGTGGGCCATGACCTGGCCCCGGCATTCGCGGCGCAAGCCGGGCGGTTCGGCGCGCCACTCGCAATGTCATACAATGCGGTTGAGATTACCTATCCTGATCGAACCGTCGTCGTCGGCGGTGCGGTTGATCGCCCAACCGCTGAAAGCATGACCCAGTCGGCTGCCGATTGGCGATTTAGTGACACGGCCTATGACGCGCTGACATCAACAATGCTAACGGCGGAGCAGGTCGTAATCACGCATGAGCATCTCGATCATATTATGGCCATTGCCCGCCACCCTGACCCGGCAGGCTTAGCCCCGAAACTGGTTATGAATGCCCCCCAAATTGACGCCTTGCCAATGTTTGCGATCGGGGCACTCGATCCGGCTCTGGCGTCGTTGGCCCCGAGGTTGACGGGTAATGTGGAATCGATTGCCCCGGGAATCGTGATTGTGCCGGCAGCCGGACACACTCCCGGCGCCCAGAACGTCTTCATCACGCTCCAGAATGGCGAGGAGATCCTGCTCATTGGCGACACGGTCTGGAATATGGGCGCGCTCGAGGCGCTGAAAGCGCGCCCGATCCTGACCCAGTACGTGGTTTTCCGGCCGAATTATGAGGATCGCGGCGCGGTCAAAAATCAGGTCCGGGCGTTATATGACATGATTGAGCTCAATCCCGATTTGCGTGTTTTGCCCGCGCACGATCGTGACGCACTGATCGAGGCGGCCAATGTGGATGGGATTTCGTTTTCCGCCGCGGACTGATCAGGCAAACGAACTCTCCGCCCATAATGAGGCGCTTGTCCCGGCGATCAACGCGACAAGAAAGTCGGTCAGGGTTACGATAATCGCCAGGAAAAATGACCGTCCGATCAAACTGGCGATTGGATAATATCCCCGCATGCCACGCGCATAGGTGAGCATGTAGGCAAGAAACCCAATGGACATTCCAACAATCGAGTAGAGCCAAAAGAGGCTGGAATCGATGAAGGGCATGATCATCAAGGATGTCACCGAGATCGCAATGCCAACCGAAGCGATACCGAAGTATAACCGAATGCGCGCCACCCACGGCGTACCTTTGCCCCACAGAAACACAATGGATCCGACCAGACCGTGCACCAGCATGTAGATGAAGGGGAAGAAAATGTTGTATCCGGCGAACATGGCGTCGATCATCTCGCCCACATCTCCGGCATTTGGATCGTTCGCATAGATTTCGCTGAATTGGTTATACAGCGTTTGGTACAGAATGTCGTCCTCGGACGTCCAAAAAAAGCTTAAGAGGCTGAACACAGTAAGAATGGAAAAGGCCAGACGAAGGGTTGGCGTGTATTGGCTCCGCCAATCATACACCCGGGCGCTGTCGAACACGTCCTTCGGACGCATGAAAAGGTGGCCGATAGTTTTCGCGCCGCGAATGTTGAGACCAAAGAGGTCCGCCATCAACGAATCTAAATCGGGCCGTTCGCCCGGCGGTAACGCATCCGCTGACATATTGAGCGGTCCCCTCGCTTCGTTTGCCTCTTGCACTATTCTAATGCGTCAGTAACACACGGCAAATTCTATCGATTCTGGAGCAGTGCCCGATGGCTGGACCACAATACGTTTATCACATGCAAGGCGTTTCAAAGACGTATCCTGGTGGCAAGCAGGTGTTTGAGAACATTCACCTCTCCTTCCTCCCGGACGCCAAGATTGGTGTGGTCGGCGTGAACGGCGCGGGTAAGTCGACCCTATTGAAAATCATGGCCGGTGTTGAGACAGAATTTAACGGGGAAGCCTGGGCCGCTGACGGAATTAAGGTCGGTTATCTGCCGCAGGAGCCGCAGCTTAATCCTGAGATGACCGTCTTCGAAAACGTTGCGTCCGAGTGTCCAGAAAAACAGCTCCTCGATCAGTTCAATGCGATCTCGATGAAGCTTGCCGAAGACTATACCGATGAGCTGATGGAAGAAATGACCACGCTTCAGGAGCAGGTCGATGCCGCAGATGCCTGGGACATTGATTCCAAGATTGAAATGGCCATGGAAGCCTTGCGCTGTCCGCCTGACACGGCCGATGTGACGTCGCTTTCAGGTGGTGAAATTCGCCGCGTTGCGATTTGCCGCTTGCTACTCTCGCGTCCGGACATGATCCTGATGGACGAACCGACAAACCATCTTGATGCGGAGACGGTGGCGTGGCTGCAAAACTACCTGATCAATTTTAAAGGCTGCGTGATCCTGGTGACGCACGACCGTTACTTCCTGGACGATATTACAGGCTGGATCCTCGAACTCGATCGCGGGCGCGGTATTCCTTATGAGGGCAATTATTCGGCCTGGCTTGAACAAAAAGCCAAGCGGATGGAGCAAGAGGCCCGCGAGGATAAAGGCCGCCAGCGTGCGCTCGCCAAGGAACTCGAATGGGTCCGCTCAAGCCCGAAAGCCCGCCAGGCGAAATCCAAAGCCCGTATTCAGGCCTATGAGGAAATGGCCGGCAAAGCCGAGCGGGAAACGGTCTCCAATGCGACCATCCGCATTCCACCCGGCCCGCGCCTCGGCAACAAAGTGTTGGAAGCAGAAAAGCTGCGCAAAGGCTTCGGCAACAATCTCCTGATTGAAGATCTCGATTTCAAACTGCCGCCGGGCGGCATTGTCGGTGTCATCGGTCCGAACGGGGCGGGCAAATCAACTCTGTTCAAGATGATCCTGGAGCAAGAGCAACCGGATGCTGGTACGCTTGAACTCGGCGATACGGTCAAGCTCGGCTATGTCGATCAAAGCCGCGATAAGCTTGATGACAAAAAGAATGTCTGGGAAGAGATTTCAGACGGTCTGGACGTGATTAAGCTCGGCAATGTTGAGATGAATTCACGCGCTTATGTCAGCGCTTTCAATTTCAAGAAGACGGATCAGCAAAAACCGGTTGGCAAACTGTCGGGCGGGGAACGTAACCGCGTCCACCTGGCGAAAATGCTGCGCGAAGGCGGCAACCTATTGCTCCTTGATGAGCCGACCAACGATCTCGATGTCGAGACCCTGCAAGCGCTCGAAGAGGGCCTTGAAAGCTTTCCAGGGTGCGCTGTGGTGATCTCGCACGACCGTTGGTTCCTTGACCGGATGGCGACCCATATCCTCGCCTTTGAAGGCGATAGCCATGTTGAATGGTTTGAGGGGGATTTCAGTTCGTATCTGGAAGACAAGAAGCGTCGTCTCGGGCCGGACGCGGTTGAACCGAAGCGCGTCAAATTCAAGAAGTTTGCGCGCTAAGGGCTCTGAATGGCGAAGCCGGTCACCTTCTGGTTCGAGTTTGCTTCGCCCTACAGTTATTTGTCCGCCTTGCGCATCGAGGATGCTGCCGCGACGCGCGGAGTCGAGCTGATCTGGAAACCATTCCTGCTCGGCCCGATTTTCAAGTCGCAGGGCTGGGACACGTCGCCATTCTCGATCTATGAGGCCAAAGGTCAGAATATGTGGCGCGATGTCGAGCGACGCGCCGAAAAATACGGCATAGAGTTTAATCGGCCGGACGTGTCCCGCCCGGACGCATTCCCACAAAACAGTCTGCTCGCTGCACGCGCCGCGATTGCCGCTTTGCACGAGCCCTGGGGTCGAGATTTCTGTAAGCGGGTTTTTGCGGCAGCGTTTCAGCATGGGCTGGATATTTCGGCCTCCAGCACGATTGCGGACTGCATCGAGGCTGCCGGCGGCATCGATCATGTCTATATGCGCATGGCGTATAGCAACACCCAGAAGCAGGCTTTGCGCGAAAACACCGAGGCGGCGCAGACCCATGGCATTTATGGCGCACCCAGCTTCACCGTGGGTGATGAGTTGTTTTGGGGCGATGACCGGTTAGAAGATGCTCTGAAATGGGCGAGCCAAGATTGAGGAGACACCCGACATGAGAAATCTATTGATCAGTGCGGCCGTGGCGGCCTTATGTGCGGCTTGTGCCCCGAGTACTGAAACCTCTGAGGTGTCCGTGACCGAGACTGAAATTGATGTGCGCGCTGTGACCGAGGCCGACCTGCTCAGCACCTTGCCCGAACTTTCCACGAGCTTGCAGTCTGGTGAGATCTCTTCTGTGGGTCTTGTGAACGCCTATATCGCGCGGATCGAAGCGGTCGATCGTTCGGGACCAACCCTACAATCGGTTCTCGCCATCAATCCAGACGCCATCAGCCAGGCCGAAGCCAGCGATGCGCGCCGGGCGAGCGGCGAAGCCTTAGGCCCCCTCGATGGTGTGCCGATCCTGCTCAAGGACAATATTGAGTCGCTTGACCCGATTCCGACCACAGCGGGGTCTACTGCGCTGACCGAAAACGTAACCGGACGCGATAGCCCGCTCGTTGCTGGTCTTCGCGCGCAAGGCGCGGTCATACTGGGCAAAACCAATCTCAGCCAATGGGCGAATCTTCGCTCAAGTGACTCGTCCAGCGGCTGGACCTCGCTCGGTGGTCAGGTGAAAAATCCACACGTGCTCAATCGTAATCCATGTGGCTCAAGCTCAGGTTCTGGTGCAGCGGCAGCGGCTTCTCTTGCTGCGGGCACCGTTGGCACTGAAACGAATGGATCCATTATTTGTCCGTCCAATGCCAGCGGCATTGTCGGGTTTAAGCCAACCGTTGGCCTGGTCTCGCAAGAATATATCGTCCCGATTTCTTTCTCGCAGGACACAGCAGGCCCGATGACCAAGTCTGTGATGGGCGCAGCCATGATGATGAATGCCATGGCGACGGGAGAGGGAGCGACGGACTATGTCGGGGCCCTCGATGCAAATAGCTTGGATGGGAAACGCGTGGGCGTCGCGCGCTTTTCACAGGGGTCTAATCCGCTCATCCTCGAACGCTTCAATGCTGGGCTTGCGGTTTTGGAAGCGCAAGGGGCCGTTTTAGTCGATATCGAAGAGGCCGAGCTTGCGCCGGAATTCTGGCCGAACGCTCTCGCCGTCCTGATGTACGAGCTCAAGCATACGATGGATGAATATCTGGCGAGCACGCCTGAGGCTGTGACCACGCGCTCTCTCGCGGACGTGATCGCGTTCAACGAAGCGAATGCCGAAACCGAGCTTCCCCATTTTGGGCAGGATCTGTTTGAAAATGCGCAAGCACGGGGCCCAATTACGGATCAGGCCTATCTTGATGCACGCGACCTGGTGCAGACCGCCACACGCGAAAACGGTATTGATGCGCTGCTTGCAGAGTATCAAGTCGACATGCTGGTCTCGCCCTCTGGGGTGATCGTAATGGAGCATGACTATACCAAAGGCGATGTCTGGCCCGACGAATGGGCGGGCGCGGGCGCGTATGCTGCGATCGCGGGATACCCGCACATCACAGTACCGGCTGGGACCGCTGAAGGCGTACCACTCGGCTTTTCGATCATGAGCAGCGCCGGGCGTGACGCGGAGGTTCTGTCCTGGGGCTATGCCTTCGAACAGGCCAGTCAGCTGCGCGCAGAGCCGCAGTTCTTGCAAAGTATTGTCGTTTCGACAGAGGTTGTAGCCGCTGGTGACGATGAGGGCGCGCAGGAGTAATTCTGGGGGCCTCGGCCGGACTAGCTGATCAAGCGCTTAAGATAAACGCCATACTCATTATTATGCTCGGCCGCGAGGGCGAGGACTTGTTCGTCGCCTATCAGATTAAGGTGCCACGCGACTTCTTCGGGGCAGGCAATCTTGGATCCTGTTCGTTTCTCGACGGCGTGCACGTACTCCGCAGCTTGTAGGAGACCATCAAACGTTCCTGCATCGAGCCAAGCTGTGCCGCGCGGAAGCACTTTCAGATCAAGCTGTCCGCGCTTCAGGTATTCATTGTTGACGCTGGTAATTTCGAGTTCACCGCGTTTTGACGGTGTCACACTCTTAGCCACATCGACCACGTCATTGTTGTAAAAGTACAGCCCGGTTACCGCGAGATTGCTCTTAGGTTTTTTCGGTTTTTCTTCGATCGAGCGTATATTGCCATCCGCATCCTGCTCAACAATTCCGAAGCTCGACGGAACAGCGACGGAATAACCAAAGATGGTCGCGCCGGTATTCTGAAGGTTTATAGACTGCAGCTGCTCACCGAGGCCCGCGCCATGGAAGATATTGTCGCCGAGTGCGAGGGCGCATGGATCCTTGCCGATAAAATTTTCGCCGATCAGGAATGCATCCGCCAAGCCGCGAGGTTCACTCTGTTCCGAGAATGTGAACCGAACGCCCCACTTTTCACCGGTGCCAAGAAGCTCACGGAACAATGGCAAAGCTTACGGTGTTGAAATGATGAGAAAATCCGTCACGCCCGCCAGCATAAGCGTGGTGATCGGGTGATAAATCATCGGCTTGTCGTAAACAGGAAAGAGCTGTTTGGAGATTCCTCTCGTGATCGGATAAAGGCGTGAACCTCTGCCACCAGCAAGGATAATACCCTTCATTCGGAGCCAACTCCTTCGACTAGAATACGCTGTATCGTACTCGGCAGGCTCTTCTGCCACTCGAGTAGACTGATGCCAAACGTGGATGACAGCTTTTCGCAAGAAAGCCTGGAATTCATGGGTCTCTGAGCGGCGGTCGGATAGTCGTGTGATGCAATCGGTTTAACGGTCGCAATTGGACCGCCGAGCTCGCTGCTTTGCTCGAATATGGCTTGAGCGAAAGCTGCCCAGTCTGTGCTACCCGCACTGGTGACGTGATAAAGACCGCCGCGCTGAGCGTGTGATTGATCTTGTAACAGGTCACAGAGCAAC
>JAYZAM010000190.1:0-4589 GCA_036339715.1 Pseudomonadota bacterium
CCAGTTTTGGAAGCGCTTGCCCGGCTCGGGCAAACAGAAGCCTTCTCGGATCGCACCCCAAGGCGCCGGGTCGTTATCATCTCGGACATGCTACAAAATTCGGATCTGTTCACGATTTATGGCGGCGGAGGTTCGCTTCCAGAAACGATCCCGAGCGCTGTCTCCGTTGCGGATGCGACACTGAGACGATTTGGGAACAGTCTTGACGGGGTTGCGCTCGAAATCCGGCTGATCCCCAGGGCTCGCTATGTCGACATGCAACGCGGCGCGCTTCGCACTTACTGGGATGAGGTGTTCCTCGAGCTTGGGGTGCAGGTCACCTGGCGGGATCTCTGAGCCCGTCGGATCCCGTACATTTCGGCAACCCCTCACCGACGGCCTCAGCGCAAGTTCGAGACGTAGCGAGATTGAACGCGCGCGCGGAGCATGAAACCAACGCCTCAATTTTCCACCAAGTCGAGGGCGCAACCATGCTAAAATCACTCTTTTCTTCATTCCTCTTATTTGGATTGGTGGCGGCTTGCAGCCCCACGCCCCAAGCGAGCCAACCTGAAGAGCATGTGGTCGTGCTCAAAGAGGGCTTGCTCACCGTAGACGGCGAACAGGGCATGCAGTTCTCCATTGAAGCCTCGGTCGGCGACGTTCTCCACATTTTCCATAGCGACCCTGATTTTTCGCACGAGTTTTTCATTACCGATGAGACATACGGCATGGATGTCGGAAACATTGTCGAAATTGGCGACCATCATGATATCCGCCTCGATCATCCCGGCACGTTCGACATTGTCTGCGTTCAAATGCACGATATGAAAATTACGGTCACTGTCAGCCCTTAACCGCTTCGTAAGCCGCTGCTCATCCCAGAACCCGGAATAAGGCCATTCCGTCATGGCCCTTTTCACCCACTGTTTGGAGAGCCGTCATCTCAACCCCTTCGAGCGTGCTGGCAAAGGCATGAAACTCCCGAACGCCTTTGACGCTGTTCTCCTGACTGTGAGCATCGAGAATAGCGCCGCCGCGAACGATATTGTCCGCGACAATGATGGTGCCAGGCCGGGATAATTTGAGCGCATATTCGAGGTAAGTCTTATGATTGACCTTATCGGCATCAATGAACACGAAATCGAATTTTGCCTTTGCAACGAATTGCGCCTCCAGCGCGTCGCGCGCGGGGCCGACTTTGAGCGTAATTCGATCGGAAAAACCAGAGGCATCAATGTTCGCCTGCGCCACTTGCGCGGTTCGGGTATCGATTTCTGTTGTCAGAACCCGCCCATGGGCTGGCAGCGCGCGCGCCATAGCCACAGCCGAGTAGCCTCCAAGACATCCGATTTCGAGCACCGTCTCAGCACCGCTGATCCGGATTAACATGGCCAGAAATTCCGCCTGCAAAGCAGTCACCGCATGCGGGACCAAGCTTGCCGCGGCACTGGCCTCAGCGATCGTTTCCAAGACCGGGTCATCGCGCAGAAGATTTTTGCTTAGATATGCATCAGTTTCAGCATAAACGCCCTCAGTCATCTGACTTATCTTCCTTCAACTTATCTTGGCTCTTGAGCCGAGTTTCGATCCTGCTTACGACTTATTCGGGAGAGTAGAGTTTCACAATAATGGTCACCATGTCGGGAGTCCTTTGGCGCAGTCTGGCGCTAATTTGTCTTAGTCTAAGCGGGCTGGCATACGGACAGCAGACCACTGGGGCTGCGCTCGATTTTTTTCCAGATGCGGCCGCGATCTACGATGCAGCGCGAGAAGATGTCACGCTGCCGATCGCAACGGGTGAGCCTTATCAGAATGGCGACGAGGATGCCGTCTCCATTCCTGTCGAAACACCAACGACGCCGATGTCCTGCATGACAGCATGGTCGTTCATCGCAGGACGTGCGATCGAAGCGCCAGATCTGGTTGCGCAAATTCATTCAGATTTCAGCGAAGCCTCGGCAAGCGCGCACTGGCAACATTGGTTGCGGCAAGACTTGAACGCCTATCAGGGTGTGCAAAGTGCCGACTTCCATCAACGTCGCCTGTCGGCTGAGCGAGAGTTCAGCCTCGCGCTCGCGAAAAACGAAGAATCTCATATATTCCGGACTTTAGGGGCTTGCTATGTATCCCCGCTGGCGCGTGAACTGGGAGACCCAACGCTTCTGTTGCGGAACTTTATGGTACGCTATCAAGGATTGCCGGAGACCTATACCATCCCGGATCTGCAGAGACAGCTCAGAGCTTTTCCGATTTCGCATGTCATCGACACAGATCTGGAAATCGACTGCACAAGTGGATCTGAGATCCCCGCCGCGGCAGCCCGCGAGGTTGTCGTCGGTCAATGCTTCGAACAGGGCGGCATCCTCGCATCTCAGCTACGCCTCGACGTTGAAACGATCGATCAAACCTGTCGAACCACCGCAACCGTCCAGTGCGAAAACATTCCCTAGCCGGGCAAAGCTCGCTATGGCTCTGCGCCTATGAGTGATTTGCCCGTCCCCATTGGCGAAACGTCGCCAGAGTCCATCTATGCGCAACCTTCTGAATGGGTGGCCAGTGGCGCTGGGGCGCAAGGAAATTTGTTTCTGACGGGGCGGGCCGGTACCGGAAAAACAACGCTCCTCCGCAAATTCATGGCGCATGCAGGTGAGAGTGCACTGGTGCTCGCGCCAACCGGCGTTGCTGCGATGAATGCTGGCGGGCAAACGCTACACTCCTTTTTTAAGTTCCCACCCCGCCTAATTGAACCTCAGGATGTAAAGCGCCTGCGGACGGCGCGTCTGATGAAGGCGGCAGAAACGATCATTATCGATGAAATCTCGATGGTTCGCGCCGACATGCTCGATGCGATCGACCGCTCGCTAAAGCTCAATCGCGGATCGAAACGTCCATTTGGCGGGGTTCGAATGATCCTTTCAGGAGATTTGCACCAATTGCCGCCCGTCGTCCGGGGCGATGAAGATCCCATCCTCAAAGAACGCTATGGCGGGCACTACTTCTTCAATGCGCCGGCCTTCAAAGAAGCGGAATTCGCCCTTCTGGCGCTGAAACATGTGTTTCGACAGGAAGATCCAAGATTTCTGGCTTTGCTGGGCGCAATGCGGCAAGGGCGGTTGTCTCCAGCGGATGATCAAACGCTTAAAAGCCTTGTATCTGATCGGGATGCCGTGGAGGCCAGTGAAACGCATGTGGTTTTGACCCCCAACAATGCCAACGCGTATCGGATCAACCAGGCTCGTCTTGAAGACTTACCCGGCCCGGAAAAAGTCTTCGAAGCGAAAGTCCAAGGCACGTTTGAGGAAAAGGCTTATCCCACAGAGGCTGATCTGGAGATCAAGGAAGGGGCCCGGGTCATGCTGATCAAGAATGACCCGGAAGGGCGCTGGGTGAATGGATCTCTCGCCACGGTGGCCGGATGGTCTGGTCGCAATGTCTGGGTTGAGTTGGATGGCCATAAATATGAGATCGAGCCTGCGGCCTGGGAAAAATACAAATACTCGCTCGATCCTGAGACCAAGAAAGTCTCGCGCGAAGTGGTCGGGACGTTCAAACAGGTCCCGATCCGCCTCGCCTACGCGGTCACGATCCATAAGGCGCAAGGGCTGACCCTAGATAAGGTCTATATTGATCTTGATCGCGGGATGTTCGCGCACGGTCAGGCCTATGTGGCCTTCTCCCGAGCGCGATCTCTGGACGGCCTGGAAATCTCCAGAGCCCTGCGTCCCCGCGACATGGTCATGGACCGTAACGCTTTTGCCTTCGGGAAACTCGATCCGATCGAGGACAATGACGCCTACCTTCTGGCGAAATTCGCCAAGGAAGATGATGCACTGATTTAGACTGTGTACCGGTTAAACCACGTCCGGTTTCTGTCCGACAATGAAAAGAACTGGTCCCTTACCGGGTTGCCAATAGTGGACCGTCTTAAAGCCGATCTCTTCGATATCATCTTGTAATTGTTTTGCGGTGAAGCGCCGAACACGCGGCCTTTGTCCGAGCGAATGCATGAGCGGAAACAGCGGCTCCATCAGACGAAACAACAACTTCTCGCGCAGGCACATGGTGCTGGATATAAAATGCCCGCCGGGCTTCAGCGCCTCATAGACCCTGCCCATGGCCGCCATTCGATTGTCGAGAAGGTGCAGAATGTTGAGGCCGAGAACCGCATCATAGGAACTCGGCTGGGCCTGGAACCCGTCCATATCTGCAACATCGAAGCGGACATTATCAATGCCAGCCGGTTCAAGCTTCTCCCGCGCGATGCGGATCATTTCCGAAGACACATCGATGGCGTCAATCTGTTTGACATGCGGCGCATGCAGAAGCGCCGTTGAACCGGTTCCACACCCGAACTCGAGCACTTTAGACTCCGGCGTGAAATACTCGCGGGTCAGGTCCAGCTTGATCTCATAGGCCTTTTGATTGGAGATTGGCTGCTTAGAATACTTCTCCGCGATCTTGTCCCAAAATTTGGCTTTGCTCGGCATCTCAGGCTCCTTCCAATGCGCCGCGTTAGGATCAACGCAGCAGGGTTTTGTCTCTGCGCCTTATCTATCCATTCACAGATCAAATAGAAATTGCGGAAATCTCGAAGACACCTATACACA
>JAYZAM010000191.1:0-11397 GCA_036339715.1 Pseudomonadota bacterium
CCTACCGACTGCTGGTGGACACGGTCGGCTTCCCGCCCGAGGACATCATCTTCGATCCGAATATCTTCGCTGTCGCCACCGGCATCGAGGAGCACAATGACTATGCCGTCGCCTTCATCGAGGCGACCCGTCGAATTCGCAACGAATTGCCTGGCTGCCGCGTCTCCGGCGGTCTTTCGAATATCTCCTTTTCCTTCCGCGGCAATGAGCCCGTGCGCCGGGCCATGCACTCGGTCTTCCTTTACCACGCGATCCCCGCCGGCATGGATATGGGCATCGTAAATGCGGGTCAGCTCGACATATATGACGAGATCGAGCCAAAACTGCGCGACCTGGTCGAAGATGTCGTCCTCAACCGCAATGATGAGGCCACCGAGGCCCTCGTTGATTACGCCGAACAGTTCCGCGGCCAGAAAGGCAAATCCGCCGAGAAAGATATGTCCTGGCGCGAGCTGCCGGTCGCAAAGCGACTTGAGCACGCTTTGGTCAATGGCATTACCGAATTCATAGACGAGGACACAGAAGAGGCCCGCGCCGCGGCTGCGCGCCCGCTGCATGTCATTGAAGGCCCCCTTATGGATGGCATGAATGTGGTCGGCGATCTGTTTGGCTCGGGCAAAATGTTCCTGCCGCAAGTGGTGAAGTCGGCGCGCGTCATGAAAGCGGCCGTCGCTTACCTTGATCCCTACATGCAAGCTGAAAAAGAAGAGCTTGGAACGGTCGATGTCTCGAATGGCAAGGTGCTGATGGCGACCGTCAAAGGCGACGTGCACGATATCGGGAAGAATATTGTCGGGGTCGTGCTTGCCTGTAATGGCTATGAAATCGTCGATATGGGCGTCATGGTGCCGTGCGAAGATATTCTGGCCAAAGCCAAAGAAGAAAATGTCGATATAATCGGCCTGTCCGGCCTGATTACGCCGAGCCTAGACGAGATGGTCTATGTCGCCCGCGAAATGCAGCGCACCGGCATGACTCAACCGCTTCTGATCGGCGGTGCCACGACCTCTCCCGCCCATACAGCGGTCAAAATCGATCCGGCCCGTGACAATGGTCCAACCATCCATGTCACCGATGCGAGCCGCGCGGTGGGCGTGGTCTCGGCATTGCTCTCAGATGAAGAGCGCCCGCTTTTTGTAGAAACAGCACAGGCCAAATATCAACGCATGCGCGACAGCCGGTCTGGCGGCCCGCCAAAACCGCGCCATCCGATTCAGGTCGCGCGTTCCCACGCGCACAAGCTCGAAGCTCCGACACCGCCGGCGCCAAGCTTCAAGGGCACGAAAGTGTTTGAAGACTTCGATCTCTCCGAGCTCGCGCGCTACATCGACTGGACCCCGTACTTCTCCAGTTGGAATCTCGCTGGGCGTTTTCCGCAAATTCTGGATGATGAGATTGTTGGTGAAGCCGCAAGAGATTTATGGCGCGACACTGAGAATATGATGCAACAAATCCTTGGCCAGGATTGGTTCAAGCCAAAAGCCGTGATTGGCTTTTGGGGTGCTGAGCGGAATGGAGATGATATCCGGCTCGAGACCGGCGACACGTTCCACACGCTCCGCCAGCAAATGGTCAAAGACAATTCACGCGCCAATTTTGCGCTGTCGGACTTTATCGCAGAACACGGCGACCATCTTGGTGGATTTGCGGTCACAGCTGGTCCGGAAGCCGAAGAAATTGCCAAAAAGTTCGAAGCCGAGGCGGATGATTATTCGGCCATCATGGTCAAAGCACTCGCCGACCGATTCGCCGAAGCCATGGCGGAATATATGCACGAACAGGTGCGCAAGACCCATTGGGGCTATGCCGCCGACGAGGCGCTGTCCAATGAAGAGCTGATCAAAGAAGGCTATTCCGGCATCCGCCCGGCCCCAGGTTATCCCTGTCAGCCTGACCATACCGAAAAAGAAACACTGTTCCGCCTCCTGGAAGCCGACCGGATCGGCATGGAACTGACCTCCAGCTTCGCGATGACGCCGGCGGCATCTGTATCAGGGCTCTATATGGCGCATCCGGAGAGCGTTTATTTCGCCGTCGGTCGGATCGAGCGCGATCAGGTTGAAGATTATGCCCGGCGTAAAGGTATGGAACTCCGGACCGCCGAACGCTGGCTCGGTCCGATCTTGAACTATGATCCGGCAGAGGTGGAAGAGGTCGCAGCTTGAGCCAGACCATCGCATGCGTGTCGCTACTGGTTCCGGACTATGATGCCGGGATCGCTTTCTATGTCGATCAGCTTGGGTTTGAATTGCTCGAAGATACGCAGCTCAGCGAAACCAAACGATGGGTCCGCGTTGCGCCGAAAGGGGCAAGCACCGCACTTTTGCTCGCTCAAGCAGATGGTCCGGCCCAAGAGGCTGCGATCGGCAATCAAACCGGCGGTCGCGTCGGATTCTTCTTACACACCGATGATTTCGAACGCGACCACGAGGCGATGATCGCGAAGGGCGTCACGTTCCGGGAAGCACCACGTCATGAGGCTTATGGGACCGTGGCCGTCTTTGAGGACCCGTTCGGAAATTTGTGGGATCTCATTCAACCCAAATAAAAAGGCGGCCTCCGAAGAGACCGCCTTCTCTATTTTGATTCAGTCCTGGCTTAGTTCACATCGAACCGGTCGAGCATCATCACCTTGTCCCAGGCCTTGATGAAGTCCCGCGTGAAGCGTTCTTTCGAGTCGCTCTGAGCATAGACTTCCGCGATGCTGCGCAAGATAGAGTTTGAGCCGAAGACCAGGTCTGCGCGGGTGCCTTTATAAGCAACAGCACCGGTTGCGCGATCTTTACCTTCGAAAGTCTCTTCCATCGGATCGGCTGCGCTCCAAGCATACTTCATGTCGAGCAGGTTGACGAAGAAGTCATTGCTCAGCGTGCCGACATTCTGGGTGAAGACACCGTCAGAAGAGCCGCCCGCATTCGCGCCAAGGACGCGCAGGCCGCCAACCAGAACGGTCATTTCCGGAGCTGACAAAGACAGCAGAGCCGCTTTGTCGATCAGGAGCGCTTCGGTTGAACGTGGGTCGAGCGTATCCTTATAGTTGCGGAACCCGTCAACTTTAGGCTCGAGCACAGCATAAGACTCTGCGTCGGTCATCTCGTCCGTCGCATCGGTCCGGCCCGGTGTGAACGGAACGCTCGCACCCGAGGCTTTCTCAATCGCGGCGCAACCGCCAAGTACGATCAGGTCAGCCACAGATACTTGTGTGCCGCTCGCATTGAACGCGGCCTGGATCTCTTCCAGCTTCGCGATGACTTCAGCAACGCCAGAGGCTTTGTTGATGTCCCAGTCTTTGGCAGGAGCGAGGCGAATGCGTGCACCATTGGCGCCGCCACGCTTGTCTGAGTCGCGGAAGGTCGAAGCAGCTGCCCAGGCCGTGCTGACCAGTTGCGACACGCTCAGGCCAGACGCCAGAATTTGTGCTTTCAGCTCAGCGATTTCCGCGTCGTTGATAACAGGGCCAGATTGAGCTGGAACCGGATCCTGCCAGAGCAGATCTTCGGCGGGCACTTCTGGACCGACATAGCGGGTTTTTGGCCCCATATCGCGGTGAGTCAGCTTGAACCAGGCGCGGGCATAAGCGTCCGCAAACTCATCTGGATTGTCCAGGAAGTGCTGAGAGATTTTGCCATAGTCTGGGTCGAGCTTCATCGCCATGTCAGCGGTGGTCATCATCAGAGGCTGGGTTTTGGAGGCGTCGTGGGCCATTGGCGCTTCGGGCGCGCCCTGACCTGCAACTGGTGCCCACTGAATGTGACCGGCCGGGCTGGTGACCTTTTCCCACTCATATTTGAGCAGGTTTTCGAAATAGGTCATGTCCCACTTATCTGGGGTCGGGGTCCACGGACCTTCAAAACCAGCGGTCGTTGTGTCGTCGCCTCTACCTGAGGCATAGCCGTTCATCCAGCCAAAGCCTTGATTCTCCATTGGCGCGCCTTCTGGCTCAACACCAACTTCGCTTTCTGGACCAGCACCGTGGCCTTTACCGAAGGTGTGACCACCGGCAACCAGCGCGACAGTTTCATAATCATTCATCGCCATGCGAGCGAAGGTGATGCGAATGTCGTGCGCGGCAGCGAGGGGATCCGGCACCGCGTCAGGGCCTTCTGGATTAACATAGATCAGACCCATCATCACCGCGCCGAGCGGCGTGTCGAGCTTACCAGCATCCGCGTCAGGCGCCTGATAATCACGCTGTCCAGCGTAACGGCTATTCTCATTGCCAGATGCGGCGAGCCATTCCGTCTCAGGGCCCCAATAAATGTCTTCTTCTGGCTCAAACCAATCGGCGCGACCGCCGGAGAAGCCGAAAGTCTTCAGGCCGCAGACTTCCATGCCGACATTCGCGGCGAGGATCATCAGGTCCGCCCAGGAGATCTTGTTGCCATATTTCTGTTTGATCGGCCAAAGCAGGCGACGAGCTTTGTCCAGGTTGCCATTGTCTGGCCAGCTGTTCAGCGGTGCAAAACGCTGCGAGCCAGAATTGGCACCGCCGCGACCGTCATAAGTGCGGTAAGTCCCGGCGCTGTGCCAGGCCATACGCACAAAGAAACCGGTATAATTGCCATAATCGGCTGGCCACCAGTCCTGGCTGTCCGTGACAAGCTCAGCGAGATCTTTTTTCAGCGCGTCATAATCGAGTGACTTGAACGCTTCGACATAATCAAAATCGTCTTCCAGCGGGCTGACTTGTGGCGCGTTCTGGTTGAGGATTTTGACGTTCAGCTGCTCCGGCCACCAGCTTTTATTGGCCAGATCGCCGGTCTTGAAGCCGTGGCGAACCGGGCATTTCATGTCATCAGCCATGGGATCTCCTGTTTTTGGTAAATATTGATTAGAGTGTTGATTACGCAACTATGTCGTTGAGGTACCGCGCCAAGGCTCATAAATCCAATTAATAATAGCGCTACCTCCCAAAGGTTTTTACTATGGCGAGTGTTGAATCCCTCGCCCACAACTCGCGCCTCAGGTTAAGCAGATTGCATAAATTTGTGTCAGGCTCTTAACTCTTGGCCTGAGGCTTGCGGGACCCCGCGCCTGTGCTGAAGAGACTCGCTTTGGAGGCGAAAACTATGCCGTTTTATGACAGGTTCATCGCCGTTTTGAGCGTGGGAATCGCTCTGGCTCTGCCTGCTTTCGCAGACGGCACACCTGGAAAACCCGTTAATCGGGGCCCTGCGCCGGTTCAGGCACATAAGATGGTACCGCCGGAGCCCGGTTGCTATATTATCGAGGACGAGCTCGGTCAGGCCTGGTCCTGCCCGGCGCGCAAGACCGTTGCGCCGCATCCCGCGCCTGTGATCAAAAAGACGACAAGCTCAAAGCCGTGCTGCGGCACGGTTACGCGCACAATTGTCAAAGAACATCCCCCCGTTGTGACCAAGCGTATTGTGACCCACCGCAAAGCGCCAACGCGGACCGTTACGCGCACTGAGACTCGCCATCCTGTGCGCACCGTACAGCGCGTCGAAACCCGTGCGGTTCAACTGGATATGGGCAGCTTTACCGGCGGCGTTGGTGCCGGGGTTGGCGGTGACTTTTATGGTGGCGGCGGCGCAGTCATCATTTCTAGCGGGCGGAGCTATTCCGGCGTCATGAGCCATACCGCGTCGAGCTACACGTTCCGCAGCCATCGCGGCTATCGTGGCGGCGGCAAGAAACGCCGCGGCGGGGGTGGATGCGGCTGTTAAGCTGATCCGCGTCGCCTAAAACCCGCCAAGCTGTCCGCAGCGGCTTTCATACATTTCAATCGCCGCAGGCATCCATTGCCGGAAATTCTCGGCGCGGGTCTCTGAAGCCGGGTGTGTGCTCATCCATTCCGGGGGGCGCTGACCGCCACCAATCTCACCCATGCGCTGCCAGAGTTCCGGGGCTTCGCGTGGGTCATAACAAGCCCGTACCAGCAGCTCCAAACCGATCTTATCAGCTTCGGTTTCATGCTCGCGGGAAAAGGCCATCAGCCCGCCTTGCGCGGCCATACCCATCGCCTGGCGGACCATTTGCGCCTGACCTGGATCCATATCCCCGACGCCGAGCCCGACCGCGATCGTACCAATCTGCGCGAGCCGTGAATTGCTCATTCGTTTCGCACCATGATGGGCGAGCGCATGGCCAATCTCATGGCCCATGACAACGGCGAGCTTATCAACATCATCAATATCGCTAAGCGTCACCTCACCATTATAATTGCCGGTAATGTCGAGAATGCCCGTATAGACCGCGACATAGCCCCCCGGCAGGCAAAACGCATTCGGCTGGTTGGAGCGGATGACATTGAACGTCCAGTCAAACTCCTCCGCCACCGGCTCGAAATTATAGCCAGCAGCGAGATAATCGCGCTCCATCTCAATTGCTGCGACGCGGAGCCGGTCGCCAATCTCATTCACCGTTTCATAGAGCCGCCGCTCGCTGCGGTCGCAGCGCGTGGCATTGCCACCGCACAGGACATTGCCGCCTTCCTGCTGCAGCATCTGGACATAGGATTGCGCGCCGAGCTGGCTCGCCTGGCCAATCGAGATCGTGTTGAACTCGCTCTTACCCGAATACGGGTTCACCTGCTGATTGGAGAAATAGTACACCGCAAGGCCAATCAGCGCGATGATGATGATCCCAAATCGTCCCCCTGGCATATCCACTCTCCCTCTCGTGTTAACCCTCACTTAGCCCACCCGGGCTGCGCAGGAAAGGCGTTGACCCCAGCCCCCCGGCTCGGCATCACTGTCGTCATGACGGAGACGACAACCGCCCCCAACCCTGACAGTGAGACCCGCCCTGCCGGCAAGGCCCTGCCGATCTGGGACGTGCTCAGCGAGATGGCACTCTATGCCTCAACCGCGCTCATCATTACGGGCCTGATCCTACCCTCGATCTGGAAACCCAATACGTTTGGCTTTGGCGGCCAGGAATATAACCTGTTTGGCATCGTCCAGACGCTGTTTGAAAGCGGCCTGCCGTTCCTCGGCCTCGTCGTGATCTTCTTTTCCGGCGTGTTTCCGCTCGCCAAAACCCTGACCGCAGCGATCATTTTCCGCCAGGGCGCGGAGCCGAGCCCGAAACTGGCCAGCCTGCTCAACATTTTGGGCAAATGGTCGATGCTGGATGTCTTCCTCGCCGCGCTCCTGATTGGGATCAGCCAGATCAGCATCTATATCGGCTTTGAGACCCGCGCGGGCCTGTACTATTTCGCCGCCGGGGTGATCCTCAATAATGCAGCGACGATGCGCCTGACTTTCACTCGTTTCAAATAATCCTATTTAGACGCCCATGACCGACCAAACTGACCAGACCGCCCAGGATGCCCACGAGCCGAAGCTCGAGATCCGCATCATTCCCGTCACGCCGCTCCAGCAGAACACTTCGCTGATCTGGCACCGCGAGACCAAGGAAGGCGTGTTCATTGATCCCGGCGGTGAGATTGACCGCCTGATGGACGCCGCCGAGCAATTTGGCGTCAAGATCGTTGCCGTCTGGCTGACCCATGGCCACCTTGACCATGCGGGCGCGGCCACCGCCGTCAAAGAGCGCACCGGTTGCCCGATCATTGGCCCGCACAAGGATGACCAATGGCTGCTCGACGAGATCGAGGCCCAGGGCGCGAAATATGGCATTGCTGATGGCAAGAATGTGCAGCCGGATCGCTATCTCGACGAAGGCGACACGCTGACCCTCGCCGGCGAAAGTTTTGGCGTCACCCACTGCCCCGGCCACACCCCCGGCCATGTCGTGATCTATCATCAGGAAGGCCAGCTCGCTTTTGTCGGCGATGTCCTGTTCAGAGGCTCCATCGGCCGCACGGACTTCCCAAAAGGCAATCACCAGCAACTGATAGACAGTATCGTGACGAACCTCTGGCCCCTCGGTGACGGCATGCGCTTTGTCCCCGGCCACGGCCCAATGAGCACGTTCGGGCAGGAACGGAAGGATAATCCGTTTGTGGCCGATGCTGTGTTGGGGTGAGCGGCTGCAACGCCCGCACAAGCAGTCATCGCGAAGATGTCGTTTTAGAGAAAACGAAAATCTTCACGAGATAGAAGATCATAATCGCAAAGATCATCAATTCCGGAAGGGACAAGAGCCCGGAGGCCTGAACGCGCTCCGGGAAGACGCTGGCACCCGGCCCGGTAAATGCAGACCCTGCAGCGATAAAAAATCCAAGCAGCATGCGCCAGAGGTGCATGGCGACCAAATGCTTGCGAGACCCCGCATTGCGAATAAGCCGATTGAGGTCCCCTGCCAGGGCCACGCCTGACATCGCGGCCAAGAAGAGATAATTCTCACCCGCAAATCCAAACATCGCTGCGTCTGCGCGCTGTAAGGCCAAGAGCCCAAGGGTCATCAATGCCAAGAAGGTCAATGCGTTTACAGCGGTGAGCGCCTTGCTCACGAAGGGCGCGAAATCCTTGTACGTATTGAACGTGAGCCATCCGGAAACGACTAAGTACGCCCCTAACAAACCGGCAAAGAAAGTGATGAAGAACGCCTCGAATTTGATGAGCCCCATCACTGCGCCGAGCAAAGACGACACCGTCATCAATGCGACGAATGCTTTACCCGCCCGAATATGAGTAGCTCCCCCTTTTCGAGACAGCGCGGCGAGCGCACCTAAGAGTACCGCGAGCGTGCCGGAAAATACGTGGGCGGCGGTCAGCGCAATCATGGTTGGTCATTCCAATCAGGTGTCTCAAAAGGGCATCAATATTATTGTAATTCGATAAATTCAAGACTTAGCGCGCCACTCGTAATCCCCTTTCCATTCAGCGCTGCGCATACGTGTCTGTGGGATCCAGCGCGAGTGGCCGCGGTTCAGTCGGAGATATCCAGCTGCGGGCCAAGCGGCGCATCCGGGTCGCGCGGCGCCCGCGGATTGAACGGATCCTTCTTCTGATCCGCGACCTCGGCGCGCATCCGGCGTACGTCCGCCATTAACCGCTCATAGACCTCAGGGTGCTCGCGCAGATAGGAAAACCGCTCGCGCGGATCGGTGTCCAGGTCGAATAGCAAAGGCGTCGCAAACTGTTCGAACGGAACGTTGAACGTCCGATAGAAGGTGCGCAGGCTCAGGCGAAACCGCTCATCACGAGCCCCGACCAGATCATTGCCATCGAAAAAGAACAGCACCTCATGCGGGCTCTCTTTGCTGCCCTTCAGGACGGGCAGAATATCGCGGCCATCAATTGCACGATCGCTGGGAACGGACGCTCCAGCCAAACCCGCCAGCGTCGGCAGGAGATCCATCGCGGAAGTCACCGTATCGGAAACCTGCCCGGCCTCAATTTGCTCGGGCCAGCGGGCCACGAAGGGCACACGGTAGCCACCTTCATGCATGCCGCCTTTTCGGTCTCTGAACGCGCCAGCATCCCCTTCGAACCAGGGGCCATTATCAGAGGTCACAAGGATCAGCGTATTGTCGCTGATCCCCGCTTCATCCAGCGCCGCAAGAATCTCCCCAATCCCCCAATCGAGATGCTCCACCACATCGCCATAAAACCCGGCATCGGACTGACCTGTCGCGGAGTCTGGAACAAAGAGCGGAATGTGCGGAAACGTCTCAGCATAATAGAGAAAGAATGGGCGATCAGAATTTGCGCGAATGAATGCGCGCGCCTCACGGGCATAGTTCTGAGTGAGCTGCGTCTGATCTACGGGCGATTCAATCACTTGTTTGCCCGAATAGAGGTCGAATGGCGCCATATCATTCGAGTAAGCAACACCATAAAACTGGTCGAATCCATGCGCGGTCGGCCAATACTGGTCCTGATGACCGAGATGCCATTTGCCAATCATGCCGGTGGCATAACCAGCTTCGCGCAAAAGCTCGGCAATTGTCACCTCACTAGGCGGCAAGCCGTCCTCGGATCCCGGAAAGATCACATGCTGCATACCGAATCGGATCGGGTAGCGACCGGTGAGCAAAGCCGCGCGCGACGGCGTACAGACATTCGATCCGGCATAGAAACTGGTCAGCTGAATGCCGTCCTGACCGATCCGGTCAATATGCGGCGTTTCAATCAATTCGGCTCCATTGAGCCCGATATCGCCCCAGCCGAGATCGTCGGCCATAATCACAATAATATTCGGTCGCGGATCTGATGTGGCAGGATCTGCATGCGATAGCGGCGCAGTTTGAAGCGTTCCGCACGCGGACAAAACGAAAATTGCCAGTCCTGCCAGCACCCTCGCCTGGATTGTCATGATTGCGCCCTCCGGTTTGTCTGTTTGGAGATTTTGTCCAATCCCCCGCAATTGTCCATGACCAGACGCGCCGCCCTCGGGGCAGCCTTTACCTAACGGTCAAGATGGCCTTTATGCCGTTCGAAGGTTTCACCCATCTCGAGGAAGAAGATCCATGCAATGGCACGTCTACCTATCTGGCGAAATTCATACCGACTGGCGCGACCAGATCATTGCCGGCGCCAAGGCGAACGATCTCGACATCGTTTTCACCTCCGCCAACACACATCATGAAAGCAGTGATGCGGCCGGCGATGTGCTCGGAAAACCGGACGACAATTTCTGGCGTGACCATCAGTCCGCCAAAGTGAACGCACTTCGCATCAGAACCCTGATTCAGAAGTGCGACATCGCTGTAATCCGATTTGGCGACAAGTATAAGCAGTGGAACGCCGCGTTCGATGCGGGCCAATGCGCGGCGCTCGGAAAACCCTATATCACCTTGCATGACGATGCGATTGTTCATGCGCTTAAGGAGGTGGACGGTGCCGCATCAGGCTGGGCGAAGACGCCGGATCAGGTGGTCGAAATCCTGAAATACACGCTCGGAAAATCGTCAGGCTAAGTACGCCACCAAAAGGAAGAGCGAAGCCAACCCCACACGTCCAGTGACGGCGAGGTGGCTCTGATGGTTGTTAGCCGATACGTTGGCCGGCCTCGCTCGCAGCGGCAGCCATGGCCTGCGTGCCCGTGTCCATGAATTCTGTCAGCTCTGGCACTTGCCGTCGGACAAAGAAAGCGGTGATCCCCGACCTTGGCTTTACATTATAGGTCCATTCAAACCGGGTTTCGTTCGGCCCAAGCGCGATAAAACGCTGCTCCCCAAATATGTGATTTACGCCTCTCGCGGCGGCATTCGTGAACACCCAGGCCTGATAAGAGAATAGCTCGGGCTCGTTCTCGAGCACGCGTTCTATCACATAATGACCATCCGCGAGCTGTAGTCTTCGCACGGCACCCGGCGTGAGCCATTCCCCCCGCAGCGTTTCAGCTGACACGGGCGGTGAGATCGTCGCTGTCGGCTCAAGAAAGCCGATGAACGGGCGCTCGAGAAAACACGCCCGCAAGTCCCCAACACTCATTGGAATATCTGCCGAGGTCACAATCGAGATATAGCCGGCCTCTGCGAGTGGCGGTGGATCAGAATATGCCGGAGGGGTCTCGGGCGGC
>JAYZAM010000192.1:0-5432 GCA_036339715.1 Pseudomonadota bacterium
TGGTGTTTCCGTCCTGGCCTCATCTGCTGGACGCCAAGAATCTTATGAAGGTGCGGAATATGGTGGCGGGCATGGGGCCTTCACCGCCGCATTGATCGAAGGCCTGAACGGGCGAAGCGATCGCGAAGCCGGGAATTCAGATGGCTTGGTCTTCGTTCAAGAGTTGCAAACTTTCGTGATGCGTCGCGTTCCTCAAATGACCAAGGGAAAGCAGCATCCAACGGTGCCACTCGTTTCGAACTTGAGGGATTTTCCAATTAGTGTTGCGACACCATAGCAGAGGGAAAGCGCGCTCCGTCCTGACCCTAAACCGTATCTTCCCAATTCTTGCTGAGGCGCGACGCGGCGTTGATGATGCCGACCATGGAATAGGTTTGCGGAAAATTCCCCCAGAGCTCGCTGGTCTCAGTATCGACGTCTTCAGACAATAAGCCGAGCTTGGTTCGCGTGGCGAGCACCGTCTCAAACATGGCGCGCGCCTCGTCCTTCCGGCCGATCCGCGCCAGGGCGTCGATATGCCAGAAGGTACAGGCCGTGAAAGCTGTTTTTGGCTTCCCGAAATCATCCTCCATCCGATAGCGATAGACGTGGCTGCCGACGCGAAGTTCTTCGTCGATGCGATCGACGGTCGCGACGTAGCGGGGATCCATCGGATCGATAAACCCGATCTCGGCCATGAGCAGCACGGACGCGTCCAGGTCTTCGCCGCCAAACGCCGCGGTGAAAGCCTGTCGGCTTTCGTTCCAACTCAATTCGAGAATGGTTTCGCGGATCTCATCCGCGCGTTGGGTCCAGTGCTCAACCCGGTCCGGACGCCCGACGATTTCGGCAATCTTGGCGAGCCGGTCGCACGCGGCCCAGCACATGATCGCTGACGATGTGTGGACATGCGCAATCCCGCGGAATTCCCATATCCCGGCATCCGGCGTGTTATAGACCTGATAGGCGCGTTCACCGACTTGCTCGAAATGCTCAAACTCAAGGGCCCCGGCCTTGGACAGCAAACGATCATCAAAAAACGCCTGTGCCGCTCCGAGGATCACGTGGCCGTAAACGTCATGCTGAATATGTTCAGCGGCCTGATTGCCGATCCGGACAGGCCCCATGCCGCGATAGCCAGGCAGGCGATCAGCGATCTCTTCGGTCAGATCATCCTCAAGCGCGACCCCGTAGACCGGCTGAATATGACCGCCCTTCGTGTGCGCCACCGTGTTCCGAAGATAGGCGAGATAGTGTTCCAGCGTGCCGACCGCCGAAAGCCGGTTTAGCGCTGTCACGGTGAAGTAAGCATCCCTCAGCCAGCAATATCGATAATCCCAATTGCGCTCTGATCCGGCATGCTCCGGGATTGATGTCGTCAATGCCGCGACAATGCCGCCGGTTTCTTCATAAACACAGAGCTTCAGCGTGATCGCGGCTCGAATGACCGCTTCTTGCCACTCGGGCGGCGTCGCCAGACGACGCGACCATTGCTGCCAATTGTGCAGGGTCCTTTGATACCAGTTGCTGGCCATCGCATCGGGATTGTCAGAGAGAGATTCATCGGGTCCAAGGACAAAACTGATCTCGCGATCGAGCACAAACTCCCGCTCATCCATGATGTAGGAAATGGGCGCGTCGGTTGTGACTCGAAAATCGACTTCCTCATTTGGAAAGCGAATGTGCGAGACGCCACGCCGGCGAATGATTGGCCGTTCGCCATGCCCGGTTTCGGCGCGCAGATAGATCGTGATCCTCGGCATACCCTTAAGCGGCGTGATCCTGCGCACGATTGATGCTGGTCGGAACACCCGCCCGCGGCTGACAAAGCGCGGAGCAAAATCAGTGATTTTTATCGAGGATCCATCGGCGTCAGTCAGAATCGTTTCAACAATTGCAGTATTACGAACATAGGTCTGTTCCGCACTCACCTGGTCGGCCAAAGCGATCGAAAATGCGCCGCCCCCCCCAAGCAGAGCATTGAAAACAGGCTCGCCATCCAGACGTGGCAAACACATCCATTGAATCGAGGCATTCGGATCAATCAGCGCGGCAACAGTCCCATTGCCGATAATGCCAAGCTCAAGCGTGCTCATTCACAAGTCTCCTCAACCAGTCCCAGACTGCATCTGTATCTGCAAAGCGATACTTTGCGCAGCTTTCCCCTTCTCCAACCTTAATGCCGTAGCCGTTCAAATCCGCGGCAACGCGCATCGCATCTTCATCGGTCGTATCGTCGCCCACCATGATCGGCGTACGGCCCATGAACTCGGGAAACGTCATCATCTCGGCAAGGGCGCGTCCTTTGTTTGCGCGCTCAGGCTTAAGCTCAATCACCATTTTCCCGTGCTGCGCCTTATACCCTGGCGTCTCTTGCGCCAGCGCGCGCAGCGTTTTCAGAAGCTCCGCTTCGGCTGATGGCGCTTGCCGGTAGTGGATCGCCAGGACCGGACCTTTATTCTCGATGCGGACCCCCGGATAAGGTGCGATCACCGAATGCGCTGCCTCGACCAGTCCCGGCGGCGCGTCAGCTCTATGGGCTTGCGGCGCAGTTCCTGGCTGACAGATTTCCAGTCCGTGCCCCCCTGCCCGCCAAAGTTCCACCGGCGTTCGTGACGACAGATCCCGAACGTCTCGACCGCTGATCAGAACCAGTGCGCCGCTCAGGCACTGCTTGAGCTTGAGCAGCGTTTCTGCGCCATAGTCAGGAAGTGAAACCGTGTCGGGGTCGTCCTGCAGCGGCGCTAGGGTTCCGTCAAAATCCAGGAACAACACGTTTTGATGCGCCGAAAAGGGCACCTCGTGAACCGGGGAGCTGAGATCCGAATTCATGGAAGTCCCTCAGGAAGCGCCAGGCTGGAGCGCGTCCAGATCCTTCAGGAAATTCTGACGCCACCAGGAAACGTCTTGTTCTGTCACCACCTGTCTGAGCTGCGTCCAGCGCTCGTTGCGTTCCGCCCGCGGCAGGGTGAGACCGTGGTGAATAACCTCCGCGAGCTTGCGCGTATCATGCGGGTTGACCAGAAGCGCCGCCTTCATTTGCTCAGCTGCACCAGCAAACTCCGACAAGATCAAAACGCCCGGATCTTCTGCGTCTTGCGCCATGACAAACTCTTTGCAAACGAGGTTCATGCCATCTCGGAGCGGCGTTACCAAACCGACCCGCGCAATCCGAAACAACCCGGCTAGTTCTTCGCGGTCATATGAACGCGCCAGATAGCGCAGCGGTATCCAGTCTAAATCGCCATAATCGCCATTGATCCGACCGGCGAGGCGGTCGAGCGTCTGGCGCAGCTCTTTATACTCTTCGACCTTGCTCCTTGAGGGAGGCGCAATTTGCGTCACGGAAACGGTTCCGTGTGTTTCGGGATAGTCGTCAAACAATCGACCGACCGCCTCAAATCGCTGCGGCAAGCCTTTGGAATAATCCATGCGATCAACGCCAATCACGAGCGATCGCCCGCCAAGGAAACGGCCAATCCGCTCGGCCGCTTCTGAGGCCTTCTCGGTCTTGGCCGCGACCTCAAAACTCGTAGCATCGATGCCAATGGGATACGCCTCTATCTTGACCGTTGTCGCGAACACCTCGAACCGCCCGTCGCCAAGGTCTTTGGCCTTGCAATCCTCCATCAGGTAGCGCGTAAAATTGGACCGGTCCTGCTCAGACTGGAAGCCAATAACCGAATAGGCACACATCGCCCGCGCAATCCACAAATGCTCTGGCAGCGCCCGAAACACTTCTGGCGGTGGAAACGGGATATGCAGGAAAAAGCCGATCGGGCCATCCCATCCCACGCGGCGAAGCGAGTCGCCCATGAGCAGGAAGTGATAATCGTGCACCCAGACAGAATCACCAGCGCGCAAACGGTCCGCGACCATGGTCGCAATCCGTTGGTTGACCGCCGCATAAACCTGGAAGGCATCGGAGTTGAATGAGGCAAGATCGATACGATAATGGAATACTGGCCACAGCACTGAATTGGCGTATTGCAGATAATACTGGTCGTGTTCGTCTTGGGAAAGATCGGTCAGAACAAACTCGACCCCATCATCTTTCAGCGTATGAAGGCTTCGCGTTGGCTGTTCGACAATATCGCCTGACCAACCGAACCAAACACCACCCGTTGATTTCAAGGACTCCCAGACCGCGACCGCCAGTCCCCCTGCCCTCGCGCCCGGATCTGCCGCCGTCCGGTTCGAAATTGCGATTAGCCTTCCCATGCAGGAACCCTTACCCAATTCTGTTGCGGGGAACAGCAGATTTTGAGCTCTGAAGGCGAAAACTGGCGCTCTGCCCGAAAAATTCCGCCTTGATTGACGGCGCGGAGCCGGTGACACGCTACTTCAAAAATCGGGAGGAATAGTGTGAGCGATACAGATTTTACCGGCAAGAACGTCCTCGTTGTTGGCGGTTCGAGCGGCATCGGAAACGGTATCGCTCAGGCATTCCGCGCCCGGGGTGCTGAGGTCGAGGTTTGGGGCACGCGCGCAAGCGCGCGAGACTATGATCCTGAAGATGGCTCTGATCTGAGTGGCCTGCATTATCGTCAAGTCGACGTGGGTGATCCCAACGCGATTGCTCGCGCGAAATCAGCCTTCCCGGCGCTGGATGTATTGGTTCTTTCGCAAGGGATCGTGGCCTATAAGAAGGCCGAATTCGAACGAGAAGGCTGGGACAAAGTGATGTCGGTCAATCTCGACAGCCTGATCCATTGTAGCGAAAAATTCAAAGATACTCTGAGCGCCCAAAACGGATCGATCATCATCATCAGCTCAGTCTCTGGTATTCGCGCGAATATCGGCAATCCGGCTTATGCCGCTTCTAAGGCCGGGGCGATCAGCCTCACCAAATCGCTCGGGCAAGCCTATGCCCGGGACGGCATCCGCGTAAACGGCGTCGCCCCGGGCCTCGTTGACACGAAACTGACCAAAGTAACCACCGAGCATCCGGATAGATTGAAAGGCGCCCTTCGGAGCATTCCGCTGCGGCGCGTGGGACAGCCAGAGGAGATTGCCGGCGGTGTCTTATTCCTGGCCTCTCCACTCGCGTCGTACGTGTGCGGGCAAACCATCTTCGTCGATGGCGGTATGACGCTCTGATCACGCAACTGGCAGCACGAGGTAAAAGTGAATAAGCCGCCCGACCCTGTTTTAAACTTGGCAATGGTTACCACTCGCCGACTTCAGGATCGACACGAAGCGCCCAATTCTCCATTCAACCCCCAAAACAAAGCAACTTGGTCGCGCCGAAAGCGATCAGCATTTACACTTTGTATTTTTCGCCTTTGCGCCATTCGTCAAACCAGGTCACGAATTTCGTTAGCCCGTCTTCAAGCGTGGTCTCTGGCGCGAACCCGTAATCTGCGCGAAGGCGATCGACGCACGCATAAGTTTCGACCATGTCTCCTGGCGGCAAAGGCGCCAGGGAGACGTTGGCCTCAGTTTGAAAAAAG
>JAYZAM010000193.1:0-9071 GCA_036339715.1 Pseudomonadota bacterium
GGTTCAGAACACAGATCTGTTCTCCAGCCTCGATCTTGGCTCTGCGCTCAACAATCAGTTTATCGTAGAGACTCTGGCGGGTGCGTCGCTCGCCGATATCACACTCGGTCAAGTTGCGGCTGGCGCAATTCCAGGTGTCGATCTTGCGACCTATCAGGCTCTGTTGACCGGTGCGGGTCTTGGCGATCCAACGTCAATTGCAACCGTCGCAGCCATTCAGGGCGGTGTTCAGGCGGGTACGGCGCAAGTGATTGCAGCTCAGTTCGCAGACCTGCAATTCCTGCCGGGCTTCGTCGACTTCCCGAACGCTGTTGAGGGCAACTCTACCGAGGATGACAAAGTCACGGTCACGGCGCGTCTCGCCTATGACTTCAATGAGAACGTCAACTTCTATGGTAGCTATGCGACCGGTTATAAGGCGTCGTCCTGGAACCTAACGCGCGACAGTTCGTTCTTCGCTTCTGACACGGCGGCGGTGACAGCCGCAGGTCTGGTGCCAGCCGGACGTCTGTCAGGCACCCGCTTTGCTGGACCTGAAGAAACTGAAGTGTTCGAGCTTGGAGCGAAACTTTCATTCTCTGACTTCAATCTGAACGTTGCGATTTTCGACCAGACAATTGAAGGCTTCCAGTCGACCATCTTCTCTGGAACGGGCTTTGTCCTCGCGAATGCGGGTGAACAGTCGACGCAAGGGATTGAGTTTGATGCGACTTGGTTCGTTACGGACAATCTTCAGCTGACGACAGCAGGGATCATTCAGGACCCTCAATATGATGACTTCCGCAATGCGCCGGTTGCCACGGGTGGCGCGGTCGATCTCGCTGATGGTGTCGCGGACGGTATTGGTGACCTGTCAGGCGAACAGCCCGCCGGCATTCCTGAAACGAGCTTGTTCTTCAGCGGTCAGTACACGCATGATCTGACCGATACGATGAGCGGCTTTATCCGCGCTGATTACGTCTATGAGAGTGACGTTCAAGTCGTCGACAATATTCCAGGTCTCGACCGGGAAGTCGGCACGTTGAACGCGTCTCTCGGGATCGATTGGGAAAACGGTCTCAATGTCACTGTTTGGGGACGCAACATCAATGATGATGAGCAATTCACATCTGGGTTCCCAACCACAGCGCAGCCCGGAAGCGTCAACACCTATCCGAACGCACCGGCCACTTATGGTGTGACGGTCCGCAAACGCTTCTAAGTGGTTTGATCAAATATTGGAGAAGCCCTGCCTAGGTGGCAGGGCTTTTTCTATGCCTTGCGCGCCACCAGGACGGCGGAAATGACGAGCATTAGAAGCTCATACCCGGCAAAAAACCAATTCGACGATCCGGCTGTATCGCCATAAGCAAACGAAGTTGCGCGCCCGATAATATAGCCGCCCATATATGCCGCGATGAAACACAGTGCCGCGAATTCAAACCGCGCTTTGAGGCCGCCGAGCAGGCACAAGCCAGCTGCGCCCAGACTGACGCCGCCATAGATGCCGCGCATTTCGAAAATACCAGACGTGCCGCCAACAGTGACGCCCAGTTGCTCCGTCATTCCGGCGGGATCCGTAATCGACCAAATGCCAAATGCGAAGAACATCAAGGCGGTGAGAAATAAGAATAAACGCGTGATCATAAGCGTTCAGATAGGGCATCCACAAATCTTGTCGAACGTGATCGGCAGAGCCGTCTTTTCGCGCTTGTCACCCCTATTCGGGTGGGCCACAAAGCGAGCAATTCGCGCGCCAGAGTTGCGATCAAAAAGTGTTAGTAGAGGACCTCCCATGCCATTTGATATTCCGCGTCACGATTGGACCAAGGAACAGATCACGAAGATTTATACGCAACCCCTCGATACCCTCATCGCGCAGGCGCTGGACGTAAAACGGGCAAATTGGCCGGACGGCGCGCTGCAAAAGTCCCAGCTCTTGTCCATCAAAACCGGCGGGTGCCCGGAAGATTGCGGTTATTGCAGCCAGTCCGCGCATTTTGATACCGGGCTTGAGGCCGAGAAACTGATGCCGCTCGATGAAGTTGTCGCAGCGGCCCGGCGCGCGAAGGCAGGCGGTGCGGATCGGTTTTGCATGGGCGCTGGTTGGCGCTCTTTGAAAGATCGCGATGTCCCGAAAGTTGCGGAAATGATTTCGGCTGTCAAAGCAGAAGGCCTGGAAACCTGCGTAACCCTCGGAATGCTCGAAAACGGTCAGGCCGAACAGCTCAAGCAGGCCGGGCTGGATTATTACAATCACAATCTCGATACCTCACCAGAATATTACGCTAAAGTGGTTTCGACCCGCACCTATGATGATCGACTTGAAACGCTTGCCAAAGCGCGAACAGCCGGGATCAAACTTTGCGTCGGTGGTATCCTCGGTATGGGCGAGGGCCGCACGGACCGCATCGGGTTAATTCATGAGCTTTCCAAGCTCACGCCGCACCCTGAAAGTGTGCCGATCAATATGCTCGTTCCGATAAAAGGAACCCCGCTTGGGGAAAGCCCCGCCATCAGCGTGACCGAAATGGCGCGGGCGATTGCGACCTGTCGAATCGTGTTTCCGAAGAGCTGGGTGCGTCTGTCTGCAGGGCGCGAAGGCATGAGCGAAGGCGAACAGGCTTTGTGCCTTCTCGCGGGGGCAAACTCGATTTTTGTCGGGGATCGGCTACTGACGACGGATAATCCGGGTGACGATCGCGATCAGGCACTCTTGAGTGCGGTCGGATTTGAGGCTTCGGATCATGACACAATGGAGCGCGGACCCGTTCAAACACTGATCGATGCGCGATAGGAGGAAAGCATGACAACCGAACTTCAGGCCGTCATTTGGGATTTCGGTGGGGTGCTGACATCGTCACCCTTCGAAGCCTTCACACGCTATGAAGCCGAGAACGGATTGCCAAAGGATTTTGTCAGATCCGTCAATGCCGTGAATATTCAGGAAAATGCTTGGGCAAAGCTCGAGCGGTCCGAAGTCACTGCAGACGAGTTCGACACACTGTTCCGTGAAGAGAGCGCTGCGCTTGGACATGAAGTTCCGGGAAAGGACATTCTCGCCCTCCTGTCAGGTGATATTCGGCCTGCCGTGGTTGAAGCGCTGAAAATCTGCAAAGGCCAGGTGAAAGTCGGCTGCATTACGAATAATGCGCCGGTTGGAAAGGGCGCGGGGATGAGTTCGGATGCGAACAAAGCCGCGCAGGTTTCTGAGATTATGAAACTGTTCCATCATGTAATCGAAAGTTCAAAGCTCGGCATTCGGAAGCCCGATCCCCGGATTTACGCTCTGATGTGCGAAGCCTTGGATGTCGATCCGGCTAAGTGCGTTTACCTTGATGATCTTGGGATTAACTTGAAACCTGCGCGTGCAATGGGCATGCATACAATCAAAGTGCTAAATGAGGCGCAGCTTTTGCAAGACTTGCGCGAGGCAACTCAGTTTGAGGGCATATGAGAGCTTTTTGGGGCGCAATCGGACTTTCTGTCGTTCTGGCCGCGTGCGGTGGCGATGACGGGACACCTCGTGTGCGCGTCGCCGTCGACGCGGCTCCCGCAGTTACGGCGCCGATTGAGGTTGAACAGACACTGCGCCCGCTGACGCCTAAAGTTGAAGCGAAAGTCGTCGAAATCCGGGCCGTCTTGGAACGTAACTCCATGTCGCGACTGGTTCGGCTGGCAAATGCCGAGGACAGTTTCATTTCTAATTTCGCCGGGGAGTCGCATCGGGTCCACTGGGATTTGCTGCGCCGAACGGGATTCGATCCCCTACTGCGCCTCGGAGCGCTCTTGGACGGGCCATATGGCACGTTGCAGGTGGGCGATCAGACCTGGTACGTTTGGCCCGATTTCGCAGCACTGGAGACCGAGGACTTGGTTCCGGCGAGATTAGATTTCGCGGATCGGGCGCGATTGCGAGAGCTTGTGGGCGATGTTGGTCTGGAACGAATTCGTGCGGGAGAAAGTTATCCAGGTATTCGAACGGCCATTGCCGAAGATGGACGCTGGCTCTACTTCGTACACGAAACGGTGGAAGAAACGGAAGAGAGCGAGTAATGGCGACAAAAATCGGAGCCGGTGCTGCCCTGAGTAAACTGTCTGGCTGGTCCGTAGTTGAAGGCGACCGGGACGCGATCCAAAAGTCGTTCAAGTTCGCTGATTTCAAAACCGCCTTTGGGTTCATGTCAGCTTGCGCCTTGAAGGCCGAGCAGATGGACCATCATCCGGAATGGTTCAATGTCTATAACCGTGTTGACGTCATTCTGACGACCCATGATGCGGATGGCGTGACAGAACTCGACGTGGAATTGGCGGGCTATATGGATGGCCTTGCAGGGCAATTGTCATAGCACCTTCGTTCAGAGCGATATTATGAGTTGGGTCGCGCACGCGCCGCCGCGTCAGGGCTTGCCTCGCAATCCTGCACGAGGCTAGACCAACTCAGAAAATCAGATTGAGGAGGACCGCCCATGGGCCGGGTATCAGGCAAGAAAGCGATTATCACCGGTGGCGCTCAGGGTTTGGGCGAAGCAACCGCGTGGATGCTGGCGCGCGAGGGGGCGAAAGTCGCTGTTACGGATATAAACGGTGATGGGGCGGATACTGTCGCTGCCGCAATCAACGCCGAACTGGGTGATGGCACAGCTTACGCCTGGCAACACGATGTTACCGACGCTGAGCGTTGGAAGACGGTCGTAAAAGAAGCCCATGATGCCATGGGCGGTCTCAACATCCTGATCAACAATGCAGGGATTGGATCCCTCGGCAGCGTCGAGGATGAAGACTACGGTATGTTCCAGCAGGTGATGAAGGTCGATGTCGATTCGATTTTCCTGGGCTGCAAAGACGCCATCCCATTGATGCGTGATCATGGCCTTGGCTCGATCGTGAATATCAGTTCGATTGCCGGGATCATCGCGAGTGGGAATTATGTTTCTTACAACACCGCTAAAGCGGCGGTGCGCCATTTGTCGAAATCGATTGCGCTGCATTGCGCCAAGACGGGCGGCCAGATTCGCTGCAACTCTGTCCACCCAGTCTTTATCAACACGCCCATTCTCGACCGAACCAAGGAGATGTTCGGTGAAGAGGAGGCTTTGGCAAAACTGGGCCGCCAAATTCCATTGGGCAAGGTCGGAGAGCCTGACGATATCGCTTATGCGGTGTTGTATCTCGCTAGCGATGAGAGCAAACTGGTGACTGGCGCCGAGCTGAAAGTCGATGGTGGCATCAGCGCGATGTAGCGCTTGAACTATTTCTTTGTTCATGTAATGTTCCAAGCTCAATATGGAGGTTGGAATGATTGGTTATGTGACACTTGGCACCGCAGACATCGCGCGCGGGGCCGTCTTTTATGATGCTGTCGCGAAAGTCTTGGGCTTTGGGCGATTGATGGATGAGGCGACATTCATCGCATGGGGGGACTTCGAAGGCCCGGGCGCGGGTCTGTCGATTACCAAACCGTTCGATGGCGCTGCTGCCAGCGTTGGCAATGGCACCATGGTCGCTCTTAATGCCAAAGATCCGGCTCAGGTTGATGAGGTTTATGCGACCGCAATCGCGCAAGGGGGAACCTGCGAGGGCAAACCGGGTGATCGTGGTGGCGGTTTTTATGCGGCCTATTTTCGCGATCTGGATGGCAATAAGCTTAACGCGTTTTGTATGGTGCCATCAGAATAGGCTGCCTACGGCGTGCATCTAACCGATCGGGCGCCGCGCGACCACGATCATCGCGTAAGCGCCCAATATCGTCATCACTACTGCCGAAGCGTAGAGCGGCAACGGGGCGCCAATCTGATAAAGCGCGGCGCCCAGTAATGGGCCGAATATAAAGCCAGCGGGCGGCGCCGCTGCTAAAAGTGCTGCGGCGGAGCCTTGTTCATGGCGATCCACGGACAGGCTGCCAAGCGCGTTTGCGGCCGGTACAGCAAGGGCCGCGCCTGCTCCCACGATCAAGAAGGCCACGCACACCGCCCAGAATGGCGACAACAGGTTTGCGAGGACATAACCAACAGCCACCAGAAACAGGCCCGTCGGCAGCATCCCACGCGGATCTGGTTTTCGTGGTTGAACATATCCGAACTGAACCACCACCATCATGACGGCCAAACAGGCAAAGGCGATCCCGGCAAAAAGAACGGTGCGTTCTTCGCCGAGATCGTAACGGTCTTCAAGGAACCAGCCGAGCGTTTGCTGGATCATCCCCACAGCAACGAAATAGGTGAACAAAAAGAGCAAATGCGGAAAAACCCGGGGGTCCCGCATCGCGAGCGGCGTGGGCCGTGCTGCGCTCTGCCGCGTGCTCCGAGATTTAGGCAATGCGAAGGCCAGAAGGACGCCGCAGGAAATACACAAGATGATCGATCCCCAAAGCGGCACCAATGCGCCAAACGGCGCGAGTACGGTCGCACCGGCAGGGCCGAGAATGGAACCAATGCTCATCGCTGCACCCAACATGCCGAGGCCCGCTGCCCGCGTGGTCGGCGTTGTCGCGTCGGTCATCGCGGCCATGCTGGCGGGTTGGAGCCCTGGCGATAGCAATCCGAACCAGACCCTGACAAAAACCAAGGTGAAAAACATGGTGAGCCCGGTAATCATTCCCGCCAGTGCGGCCTCGAGAGCGAACAAGAAGGCCATGTTCGCAAACCCCCTCGCCATAAGCGAAAAGACCATGACGCGCTTTCGTCCGAACCGGTCGGCCCAGCGCCCCCATTGCGGGATCATAAGTGCGTAAATGGCGGCCGACAGCGTCAAAATACCGGCGACCTGGACCTCTGTGAGCCCGGCTTTTCGCGCCAGCGGGGCAACGACCACGAAATTGATCGTCATTCCAGCGCCCATAGCAACGCTGGCGAGCGCAATCATTCCTTGCTGAAATGAGGTCAGCGGCCGCAGCGGCGTTTCGGTCTCTAAACTTGTTTCGGCCATACCCTGTCTCTCCCGTCTTCAAGAGTTACGAGGTTTGCCCACCGCGGCAAGCGCGACCTTGGGGAAAGGAGTTACTCGTCTCTCGGTCGGGCGAGGCTCTTCAGGGCTTCGGCCTTAACATAGTCGACCGCAGGCGCGAGTTGATCGAGACCGCTGGATGATGTGCCATTCGTCACGTGATCGAACCGAATAAGCGTGCCACCCGTCTCGCTTGGGCTGAGGGAAATGGTCCAGACCGCATTGACCGCGAGCGGCTGCAAGGGACCAAACGGCGCTTGCAGGCTGAGAACTTTACCCGGTTGTGCCTGCAGGACCGTGCCATGCCAGACGGATCCATTGTCCCAGTCTTCTCGCCACAGGCCGCCAGGCTGCGGATCGAGCGAGAGGTTCGCGGCATCGCCCGAATAAGAATGAGCGCCCTGCCACCAGTCTGACGGAACGATTAGGCGCGCCCAGACCTCATCTGGGGTGAGCTCTGTTTCGGCTTCCAGAACGAGCGTGAAATGATCCGGGGCAGACGTGATCACTTCGGCCTCGGTCGCCAGGGGGGCCGTGAAGACGGCTGCAGCGGTGAAAAAATATTTGATCATACTCTCGGTTTTACAGTTCAGAGCGAAAGCGGCAACTCAAGGTGCGTGGCATACATATGATCGCGATGTTCAAACAGAATGGGATCAAGCGCGGCTTTGGTGTCCGCATCTAGGGTTTCGAAGGCTGCCCGGGTTGCTGGCTTCATGACGCACTCTGGCTCGGGAAGTGGTCCAAACATGGCCATCACCGCAGCGCTGTAAATGTCCGCCGCACTGGGCTGATCACCGAAATAGTAGGGGCTGCCCAAGGCTTTCTGGGCTCTCAGCTGTGCCGCGAACTCGGCCAGCAGCGCATGGACGCGTGTCGCGGCTGCCGCGCCGAGCTCGGGTGTATAGCCATATTTGGCTCCGAGATACTTTGAAACGCTCTCTAGAAAGCCGCCTTTGCCATTCAATCCAGCCTCGATCAATTGCAACCGCCGCACCCAGGCCAGTCCATTTTCGCCGAACATTTTATGGCAAAGCTCAAACATCGCATCCGCGTCTGCCGCGACCAGCGTCGGTTGCGGGACGATCCGTTCGGCCAAGTCGAGAATTTCCCGCCAGCCTGAACGCTGCTCTTCCTGTTCATAGAACACGATCGGCGCGGTCTGCTCCTTGGCCCAGCGATTAAACGTGTCACTGTCATAGACGAGACGGACCGCCTTCCATGGGATCGACTTCATATGCAGGATGCCCTTCGCCGCCTCCCCCCATGGGCTTGGGACATTGCTGACGACCACCATGCGCAAGCCCTCTGCCTCGATGGCGTTCTCGGTGGAGATGTATTCAAAGGGCATGGTTGTTTCGATCCTCTAAGCGGGTTTGAAGGTCGGCAATCGATCGATCCAGGGTTGCGCCTCTTCCAGCTCATAGGCAAGGGCATGCAGGAGCCCATCATCGCCACGCTTGCCGGAGAACATGGATCCGATCGGCAATCCGTCTTCGCTCCACTGCAATGGCACATTCATGGACGCCGCACCTGAAACGTTCATCGGCGCAGTGAACGCCGCAAAATTCAGGACATTGGCTCGGACTGTCTGGTAATCGCCATCCGGCGCTTGTGAACCAACTTTTGGCGCGACGGTTGACACGGTGGGCGTCAGCAGGACGTCAAAGGTCTCAAACCAGGCATTATATTCCGCCTCAAAGGCCATCAGATAGGCAATGATCTCATCCATCTCACCCTGTCTGGCCATGAATTCGGCCGCGAGCCCAAGGGTCCAAGGCTCGACGATCTCGGGTCCAACCGGTTTTCCAGAGAACGCACTGGCTTGTTGCGCAAAGGCGGCCGCGCCTGCGGCCCAGTAGAGCAGGAAGGCATCGGTGAATTTCATGCCGTCGCTCGGGATGGTATAGTCGATCACTTCGTGTCCGAGGTCCCGACAGAGCTGTGCGGTGCGTTCGACGCCCGCACGGGTTTCAGAATCGACTGTAGCATCGGTGATCGGGTTCGGCGCATAGCCAATCCGCAATCGACGCGAGGATGGCTCGGTAACGTTTCCGGTTCTCGGCAGGTCTGTGTCCAGGTCGGCTTCCGCGGCGGCGAATAAGGCCGCACTGTCCCGGACGGTGAGGGAGACAGCATGATTGACG
>JAYZAM010000194.1:0-4926 GCA_036339715.1 Pseudomonadota bacterium
AGACGCTGGGCGCGGGCTGAGTGAGCGAAGCTCGACCAGCATGTCCATAATGTCTTCTTTGTCGACGCCGCAAATCTCAGAAAGCGCTTTGAAATCGTGCTTTGCAACAAGATGCAGATTATCGAGAAAGAGCTGCATCGCCGGATCCAGGCGATCCTGTTCTTTCAGCTGCAGGGCAAGAGATTCATTCAGATCCCGCGCCATAACGCCGGTCGGGTCGAATCCCTGGCAAACCTCGAGTACGGCGGCAACATTAGCCGGGTCAGCGCCGAGCGCACTCGCCACTTCTTCCATATCGACTTTGCAAAAGCCGGCATCATCCGTCTCATCGATCAGGCGTGCCGCAATCAGACTGTCTGCCTGACTGAGACCGGCCATGGCCAACTGATCGTGCAAATGCTGGTGCAGGGATTTTTCGCTCGAAAGCGAGCCTTCAAAATCGAAATCCTCACCACCGCCGCGGCCGGAGCCGACAGAAGACCAATCCGTGCTCGCAGAAGGACCAGACTGGCTGTTCGCCGTCCGGGCTTCGTCTGAACCGGTGCCCGCTTCATACATATCGCTGTCCGACGCATCTACGGCGTCACGCGCATTTCCAATTCCGTCGGCGCCATCCAGCGAAAGCTCGTCTCGGCCCTTCGATTTATCAATGTCACCATCGACATCGTTGGCCGGAACGTTTTCCCCTCTCTCAAGTAGCGGATTGCGTTCAATTTCTTCGGCGACGAACTCAGCGAGTTCGATATTTGAAAGCTGAAGCAGCTTGATGGCTTGCTGCAGCTGCGGCGTCATCACCAGGGATTGCCCCTGGCGCATGTCTAAGCGTTGATAGGCACTCATGGGTTCGCCCTCTACGCCGCAAATCTCTGGCCGAGATATACTCGGCGGACATCTTCGTTCTTGAGCACCTCATCCGGCGCGCCCTCGAAGAGAACGCTACCTTCATAGATGATCGAAGCACGATCGACGATTTGCAGGGTCTCGCGAACCTGGTGGTCTGTAATCAGCACCCCGAGGCCGCGATTTTTCAGATAGCCAACGAGGTCTGAAATATCGGAAATGGCAAGCGGATCGATCCCGGTAAACGGTTCGTCCAGCAGCATGAAGGCCGGGCGCGACGCCAGCGCGCGCGCAATCTCGACCCGGCGCCGTTCGCCACCTGACAAACTTGTCGATGGCTGTTTGCGCAGATGCGAAATGTGCAGCTCTTCGAGGAGAGAATCGACCTGGTTCTGGCGCTCGCTCTTATCTTTTTCGACCAGCTCAACGACCGCCATTATATTCTCTTCGACTGACATACCGCGGAAGATACTGGCTTCCTGTGGCAAGTAGCCGACACCAAGGCGGGCGCGCTGATACATCGGCAGAGCCGTTACGTCCGCGCCATCTATGTGGATCATCCCATCATCTGCGCCAATCAGGCCCATGATCATGTAGAAGCAAGTTGTTTTCCCCGCGCCGTTCGGTCCCAATCGACCAACGACTTCGCCCCGCTGCAAACTCAGCGAAACATCATGGACAACCTGGCGCTTGCCAAATGATTTGGCGAGCCCGGTTGCGACGAGGCCTTGGCCAGTCTGGTCCATATGCTTCAGCTCCTTAGTGATTAGCTCTAAGCTTAACCACTTAATACAACAGGCTTAAAATCCGTTTAGATCTATAGATCGAATTTTACAGACCGTCTTCTTCTCCTGGAATGATCACCATATTTACTTGAGAATCGCCGCCATCAAGAGATGTGCGTCCTTCGGCAAGATCAATCACCAGCCGTTCACCCTTGGCAACATCCTCTCCGCGGACCAGAACAACATCGCCCGTCAGCGTAATCGTTTCAGTAGAGGCAACATAAACGCCGAGCGCTCCGTTAGCTTTCAAATCTGGCGTCACGTAAAAGACGCGCCCGCGCGCTGTCATCGTGCGGATGTCACCGAAATTAGATCCGATGCCAGAGGGCGTACTGGTCGTCGTGTCCCCTACTCCGCCATACTCAATCGTAACGACATCTGCGCGAAGGCGCGCATCTCCTTGCGTGATGTCAACATTATCAATCAGAACAATTTTCTTTTCTTTGTCGAGCACTTCCGAGCGGTCTGCATTGACCCGGATCGGACCGCCCTCACCCGAAACCTGTGCCTGACCAGGCGCCGCAAACAGGGCGATAACCGCCGCAAGCCCCACAATTCGATTCAGTCTGATCATGCTCTACTCTTCGGTTTCCGTGGCTTCTGTTTCTTCGCGCCCATCCGGATATAGGGTAAACCCAACATTGCCCCGGAAAATGACTCGATCACCTTCTTCTTCAATTTCATAAGAGTCTGCAACGATATCGCCAAGGGGTCCAATGCCGCTGATCGGTTCTAGACCCTGAACCCGGCCTTCCTGTACATAGACTCGCGCCGCGCTCGTCGTGAATTCATAACCCTCTGCGTCGCGCACCTGAACGTTCTGAAACAGATCGAGATGCTCTGCGGTTTGATAGAACACCCCAATCGGCGCGCTAACTTCTGTCCCCTGATCATCCACAAGTCTCGGATTTGTCAGATTGATGATGCTTGAATCAGCGCGTCGCCGACGCGCCTCTTCGGCCGTGATCACATAAGCATCGCCAGCCTCATTGCGCCCCGTGAACCTGGCATTCAACATGGTCACAACTTCATCGCCCGCGAGCTTATCGATCTGTTGACCCGCGCCCGTAAGCGTGGTCGCAGCGATTGGTCCAATAATCACGCCGGCCGAGATTGCGGCACCCGCGACAAAGATCATGCGCAACAAATTGATAAAGGAGGACCGACGGCGTGCCTGCGCCAGAGTCATCTGGCGTTGCGGAGCCCATTGGGCAAGCATCTCTTTGTGTGCCGTGTTCATTTTACTCTACTAAGCGCAAAAAAATAGCGAGAACAGGGTTTTGACATGACAGTTCCGTCACACTCTCGCAAGGGCCAGACTAACTGTGGGCGAAAATATCCGTATCTTCCCACCCCAATAGATCGAGATCTGCGCGCACGGGCAGAAAGTCGAAACAGGCCTGTGCCAGAGCCAGTCGTCCCTCGCGTTCAAGCATGCGAATCAAGCCTTCACGGATCTCATGCAAATGCAGCACGTCACTCGCGGCATATTGCAATTGTTGATCTGTCAGCTCAGCCGCGCCCCAATCAGAGGATTGCTGAGATTTATCCATATTGGCACCGATCAGCTCACGGGTGACATCCTTCAGCCCGTGCCGGTCCGTGTAGGTCCGAGAAAGTTTTGACGCGATTTTGGTGCACCAGACCGGCTGGCAAGTAATGCCCAGCCATTTCTTCATCATCGCCACATCAAAGCGCGCAAAATGGAAGATTTTCAAGACATCTGGATCGGCCAGAAATGCTTTGAGATTCGGGCAATTATAGCTCCGCTCCAGCTGCACGACATGCGCGGACCCGTCCCCGGACGATAGCTGAACCACGCAGAGCGCATCGCGCACGGGATTCAACCCCATCGCCTCTGTATCGATGGCGACTATCGGTCCAAGTTCGAGGCCTGGCGGCAAGTCGCCTTTGTGTAGAGTGATATTATTCATCTTGGCGGCATAGGCGCGCGAACCGTCAGATGCAAGCCCGCGCCGCAACCTGGCCTGCGAGATCGTCAGCGCTTTTTCTTGAATTCCAACCTTCGCAAGCTTTCGGTTGCTCTGGAATGGCTTGGGCTGATTGAATCAGACCGGTATCTCTGACGCTTCCACTGGAACCTCAAACAGCTCGCCGCGCATGGTCCTATATGTATCGCGAACGGTTCTGCTGTAATGGATCGTTGAGCCGCCCCGGCGTTTTGCCATTTGTTTAATCGAGCCACGCATGGGCTTGCGGCAAAAACGTTCGACAGCAACGTCCATTCGCCTTTGGTTCAAGATGTCGTTTGGGCGGCCTCCAAAAGGTTGGAACACGCGATGAAGGGAGGTGTACCGAAAACGACCTGGCCGCGCCCAGGCGACAAAACCCGCCATTTTACGACAAAAGCCTCTTGCCTAGAATCTGCTCGTTTATTAGGGGTTCTGGCTCTGCGGAGAGGTGGCCGAGTGGCTGAAGGCGCTCCCCTGCTAAGGGAGTATACGTGATAAGCGTATCGAGGGTTCGAATCCCTTCCTCTCCGCCACCTATTACTGGTGCTATTGATAATCAGGAAACCAAATCAGCTTACTTCCCGCCGATGTTCCCGCCCACCCAGAAACAGTTTACCTGGTCGGCTCAGCGCTTAAGCTCCTCAATAGCTAAACATTCAAATATCAGCACAACGGGAACTTCCTAAAACCGGACATTAGAATTTTAATGACGCCCCCAACCCTGGCCAGGTCCAGACTCCCCATGCTCCAGAGGCTTAAGACGCCCCAAGAAGGACGCTCATGGTATGTTGAGCGTCGTTAGATTAGCATTCGCACATGACACTTTTTGAACTCTTTTGTGATGTTCAACTGATGAGAAAAATGGAGAAACGGGTCGTTGAAGACATTCTTACTTGTGTTTTCTTGCGTCATCGCGAGTCTGAACGCGCATGCACAAGCATCGATGGAATATGTGCGCACCGAATGCGACCATTCAAGCGATCAGTTCATCTTTCAACCTATCGGCTCCTTGGAGAAAACCGTTGGTGAAACAAGGCATCTCATTTCGATTGATTTGGAAGGATCGGATTTCGAGAACCAAAAGAAAGCGGGCGCTAGCAGCAAAAAAGTTATAGACGAATGTCTGCTTCACTATGGCGATGGATTCCTAAAATTCTCTGTATCTCATTCTGAACCTATGAAGGCATCCAACGGCACATGGCATGTTAAGATTTTCGTTCAGTTGAACGATCAACTTCTGGGAAATGGACAAGTTGGCGACCGCAGTTCGCACCCGATCGGCACCATCTTCTTCGATGGCCAAGCAATTCATATTTGTCCATCTGAAG
>JAYZAM010000195.1:0-3935 GCA_036339715.1 Pseudomonadota bacterium
GAGCTCTTGGAAAAATCAGGCGGCAAATCAGGGGTGTACCGGAAAGCAATGCCATGAGCGGCCTGATCAGCGTAGCGGAAGCTCTGCAAGCAATTGAAGCGTTTCGTCCAAAGCCGGAGACCGAAACTGTACCGCTGACCCAGGCGCTCGGTCGACGGTTGACTGCACCGGTCATCGCTCAGCGCACCCATCCACCCGCTGCAATGTCCGCTATGGATGGCTATGCGGTCCGTCTTGACGATGTTCGGCAAGAGGGCGCGACCCTTCACGTTATCGGAGAAGCACCGGCGGGGCACCCTTATCAGGGTAAAGTTGAGCAGGGTGAAACCGTTCGAGTGTTTACGGGTTCGGTTGTGCCCGATGGCGCAGATCACATTGTCATCCAAGAGAACGCAACTCGCACGGCCGACCAGATCCAGATCAATCAGGCAGCCGAAAAATCTCAGCACATTCGAGCAGCCGGTATCGATTTCACGCTTGGCGAAGAATTAATTGCAGCCGGGTCCCGTCTTGGCCCCACGCACCTATCCGTGATTGCCGCGAGCAATAATGCCTCTGTGTCTGCCGTGCGTCACCTCAAAGTGGGGTTACTATCGAATGGCGACGAATTGCGGGCACCTGGCTCCGTTCTTGGTCCTGGCGAAATCATAAATTCTAATCCGTATACCCTTTCAGCCTTCGTCGAGGCTTGGGGCGGCGATGTCGTAGATCTCGGGATCGCCGGAGATCAACGCGCGGACATCATATCACGGATTGAAGCGCATCCGGACATTGATGTTTTTGTGCCGATAGGAGGCGCATCTGTCGGCGATCACGATCATATGAAAGATGCGTTTGCTGCGCTCGGTTTCGAAACAGTGTTTGCCAAAGTCGCTGTGCGACCTGGCAAACCGACCTGGTTTTCGAAAAGCGCCTCGAATGTTGTTCTGGGTTTACCAGGTAATCCGGCGTCCGCGCTGGTCTGCGCTCATCTATTCCTAGCCCCTTTATTGGGCGTGCCCTGGGCTGATCGAGTGACCACAGGACGCCTTACAGAACCGGTTTCGGCAAATGGTGAGAGGGAGCATTTTGTGCGCTCACAAGCCATTCTGACAGACACTGGTGAAATCACGATCTCGCCTTACGCCAATCAGGATAGTTCGCTTTTACATCCCTTCTTGTCCTGCAACGCCCTCTTGAGAAGAATGCCCGGTGCCTCAGCGCTCAACATCGATCAGAGCGCGGAGGTCTTACTCATCGGCCCACTCAGGACTTCAAAGCGCTAAGCGGGATGAGAAACTCGCGCGTCTAGAAAATTTGTCGAAAATTTCCTTTCGGAGGGCTTTACTCGCTCGGCGTTTCCCACATTATCTAACATAATGCGCGAAGGTACGTCCTATGGGGGATGACCGCGCCAAGTGCCGGAGGAAGCACACGATGGCGACACTAAAGATCAATGGAAAATCCGTGACCGTGGACGTTGAGGACGATACGCCACTGTTATGGGTGATCCGAGAACAAGTCGGTTTGACGGGAACGAAATATGGTTGTGGGATCGCCCAGTGCGGGACCTGCACGATCCATGTCGATGGTAGCCCGATCCGTTCCTGCGTTTATCCCGTCGGCGCACTCACCGGCGAAGAAGAAATTACGACGATTGAAGGACTGTCCGAGGATGCCAGCCATCCTGTGCAGGAAGCCTGGGCTGAACTCGATATTCCACAGTGCGGTTACTGTCAGCCCGGCATGATCATGGCCGTTGCTGGCATGTTGAACGACACGCCGAACCCAAGCGATGAAGATATTGATGCGCAGATTACGAATATCTGCCGCTGCGGGACGCTCGCGCGCGTTCGCAAGGGCATCAAGCTCGCCGTCGAAAAATCATAAGGGAGGGACACATGGCTGATACAGGACTACTTTCCCGTCGCGGATTTATTGTCGGCACCGGCGCAACCGGACTGACGATTGGTATACTCGCCAGTTGCGCTCCGTCCGCAACCGAACCTGAAGCACCCGACTATTCTGACCTTCCGCCGAATCCGGAAGTGAACGCCTGGGTGCATATCGATCACGATGACACCGTCACGGTGCGTATTGCCCGTTCAGAAATGGGCCAAGGTACGCTCACCGGTCTGGCCCAATTGGTTGCCGATGAACTCGACGCCGACTGGGACAAAGTCACAACCGAATATCCAACGCCTGGTCAAAACCTCGCCCGCGAACGCGTTTGGCGAGACTTCTCTACGGGCGGCAGTCAGGGCATTCGAGGGTCTCAGGATTATGTGCGCGAAGGCGCCGCTGCCGCGAAAGCTATGCTGATCGAAGCGGCCGCAAATGAATGGGGCGTTCCCGCCTCAGAGTGCACCTCGGCGGATAGCGTGATCACGCACGGACCGTCCGGAAACACCAAGACCTATGGCGAAGTCGCAAGCGCTGCTGCGCAGCTCGCGCCGCCGCTCGAGGTAACCGTCAAAGATCCTAGTGAGTGGAAGATTATCGGTCAGCCAAAACCTCGTTTGGATACCGCCGACAAGCTCACCGGTAAGCAGGTCTATGGCGCTGACATCCAGCTTGATGGCATGCTCAACGCGTCAATCAAACAGGCGCCAAAAATCGGTGCGACGCTGAAGTCTTTTGATGCGGCTGCTATTGAAAGCATGCCAGGCGTCAAAAAGGTAGTGAGCGTCAGAAACCCATTTGGCGAAGGCAATAATGCCGTTGCTGTTATCGCGGATACATGGTGGCAGGCGAATAAAGCGCTAGAAGCACTTCCTGTGGAATGGGAAGGCGGCGTCGATTTCTCAACTGAAGCCTTTGAAGCTGAGCTGGACGACGGTCTGACCGCTGAAGAAGCATTTGTTGGCAATGGTGGCGGCGACGTTGCGGGGGCATTCGCCAATGCTGCCCAAATTGTCGAAGCAACCTACAATATGCCGTTCCAGAACCATGCTTGTATGGAACCGATGAACACGACAGCGCTCTACACCGAAGATCGCTGCGAGATCTGGTGTCCAACACAGAATGGCGAGGCGGCTCTGGCGGCCGTTTCAGAAGCGTCGGGGCTACCGATTGAGCAATGCGAAGTTTATAAAGTCCACCTGGGCGGAGGCTTCGGGCGTCGCGGCGCGCCAGACTATGTCCAACAAGCTGTAATGTTGGCTATGGAAATGCCGGGCACACCGGTCAAACTGCTTTGGTCGCGCGAAGAAGATATGATCCATGGCTTCTTCCACCCGACCACGAAAGGCCGCGTGCGCGGTGCGCTTGATGCCGATGGCAATTTGACGGGCATCCATTTGCGGATTTCCGGGCAATCCATTCTGGCCGCCCTGATCCCGCAAGCGCTACAAAACGGCGTGGATTATGCGACGTTCCAGGGGCTGTTACCGTCGGGCGTCGATCCTCGGCTTGAGGACCAGACGCTGAAATATTCGTTCGACAATTTCTTGGTCGATCATGTGATGCGGAATCCGCCGGTTCGTCCAGGCTTCTGGCGCGGTGTAAACCTCAATCAGAATGCGATTTATCTCGAATGCTTTATGGACGAGCTCGCCTACGCAGCCGGTCGTGATCCACTCGAGTTCCGTCTCGCCCACCTTCAGGATAGTCCGGAGGCTGCTGCGGTCTTGCAAGCTGTTGCGGATCGCTCTGGCTGGGGTTCGGATGATGGCAAAAATCGCGGTCTCTGCGTAATGTACGGCTTCGGCGCCTATGTCGCGGCCTGTGCGGAAGTGACCGTCAGTGATGATGGTGAACTGTCGATTGATCGGATCGTTGCGGCGACCGACCCAGGATACGCTGTTAATCCTCAGCAGATCGAGGCGCAGGTTGAAGGCTCCTTCGTCTATGGGCTCTCGGCGATGCTATATGGCGAGATCACGTTTGAAGGTGGCGAAGTTCAAGAGCAGAACTTCGATACGTTTGACTCGATGCGGATCGCAGCGATGCCAGAG
>JAYZAM010000196.1:0-17302 GCA_036339715.1 Pseudomonadota bacterium
GGAGTCTTGCTGGGGATCGAAACCGTTGCATCCCTGCACGCCGATGGCCGACGTTTCCCCTTCGCAATTGAAGTGGTCGCCTTCGGAGATGAAGAAGGCTCTAGATTTCCGATTTCAATGATTTGCTCGCGCGCCATGGCCGGAACGCTGACCGAAGATGATCTCGCTGTGACAGATGCTGCGGGCAAAACCCCGGAGCAGGCCCTCAACGTATTTCGGGAATGGGTTTTTCGCCCGATGAAGAATATCGACCCTCGGACCGCAGCTCGACGCTCTGAAGATATTCTTGCCTATCTGGAACCACATATCGAACAGGGCCCGGTGCTTCAGGCCGAAGGCCTTGCGGTTGGCGTCGTAACCGGAATAGCCGGTCAATTGAGGTTCGGAGTAGAAATTACCGGTGCCGCGGCGCATGCCGGGACCACTACGATGGCACTCAGAAAAGACGCGTTGGCTGGTGCTGCAGAAATGCTTGTAGCCATCGAAACGATCGCTCTTGAAATTGGCGAAGACCTGGTCGCAACAGCCGGACAAATTGATGCCTGGCCTGGATCAACAAACGTGATTCCAGGACGGGTCTCTTTTTCACTGGATATTCGATCCGGTGACATGGCGCGGCGCAATTTCGCTGCCGAAGCGATTGAACGCGCGGCACATAAAATCGCAGAGAAACGCGGTTTGTCGATTGCCTGGACACAACTGCAAGATCTCGCGAGCTCACCCTGTGACGAAGCCCTCTCGGACCTTCTGGGAACAGCCCTTGAGCGCGCAGGTCATACGCGTCGGGCCCTGGTCAGCGGCGCCGGACACGACGCGATGGTCATGTCTGCGCTCTGCCCCACCGCGATGCTTTTTGTTCGCTGCAAAGACGGCATTAGCCATAACCCTGCAGAGCGCGTACGAATAGATGACACACAGGCCGCGCTGGACGTTATGCTTGAATTCATTTCACTCTTGGAGGCGCGCGAGCGATGAATAAACCGTTTCGCCAGATTGACCCCCCGCAACGCTTGCTCATGGGCCCCGGCCCAGTCAATGCGCATCCCCGCGTTCTACGCGCCATGTCGGCTGATCTGCTGGGCCAGTATGATCCAGAGTTCACCAATTACATGACCGAGGTGATGGGGCTTTATCGCCCTATTTTTGGCACCGAAAACGAGTGGACGTTTTTGGTCGATGGCACATCCCGGGCCGGAATCGAAGCCGCCTTGATTTCACTTGCCGCGCCCGGCGATACAGTTCTGGTCGTCAACTTTGGTCGGTTCGGGCTTCTCCTGAAGGAGATTTTCGATCGAATTGGCGCCAAGGTCGAAACGGTAGATGCGGAATGGGGTGAGATTGTTCCGCTCGAACAGATTGCGGCGGCGATCGAACGCTACGAGCCAAAAGTGGTGGCGAGCGTTCATGGTGACACTTCGACCACAATGGCGCAGCCACTCGATGGATTAGGAGAATTGTGCCGACAAGCTGGCGCTTATTCCTATGCGGATGTGACCGCCACAATCAGCGGAATGGAAATCGCCACAGATCGTTGGGGCATAGACGTGGTGACAGGTGGCTTACAGAAGTGTCTTGGGGGACCTTCAGGATCAGCGCCGATAACAATTTCTGACCGCGCCGCAGAGCATATCTTCTCACGCCGTCATACGGAGCTCGGCATCCAACGGGCGGACCTTGTGCAAGGCGCGGGTCGGCGTATTGCCTCTAATTATTTCGATCTCGCCATGGTGATGGATTATTGGTCGGAAAAACGGCTGAACCATCATACTGAGGCGACCACGATGCTATATGGCGCGCGCGAATGCGCTTGTGTCGCGCTTGAGGAAGGGCTGGAGGCGCGATACGCAAGACACGCCAAAGCCGGCGCGGCAATGACGGCAGGTCTAAGATCGATGGGTCTGAAGATCTTCACCAAAGACGAACACCGGATGACCAATGTCACCGGCGTTTACATCCCAAGCGAAGTCGACGGCGAACAAAATCGCAACCGTATGCGTGAGGATTTCGAGATTGAAATCGGGACCGCGTTCGGCCCGCTTCAGGGAAAGATCTGGCGGATCGGCGCGATGGGCTACAATGCCATGAAGCACAAAGTCTTGCTGACGCTGGGCGCACTCGAAGCCGTGTTGCGCAGCGAAGGATTCCCTGCCCCGGCTGGCGATGCCGTCGAAGCGGCGCTGGAGGTGTACAGATCATGAGCCGCGACCTTGTCGGATATGGCCAAACCCCACCGCCCGCCAATTGGCCGGGCGGCGCACGCACAGCGGTTCAATTCGTCGTAAATTACGAAGAAGGTGCGGAAAATTCGGTTCTAAATGGGGACGCTGGATCAGAAGCTTTTCTGTCCGAGATGGTTGGTGCCAGTTCGCACACGGGTGCCCGGGCGATGGCCATGGAAAGCCTTTACGAGTACGGCTCACGCGCGGGGTTCTGGCGCCTGCATCGTCTGTTTGCGTCGCGCAATATTCCCGTAACCGTGTTCGGGGTCGCAAAGGCGATGGCGATGAACCCAGAGGCGGTGGAAGCCATGCTGGAAGCGGACTGGGAAATCGCCAGCCATGGCCTGCGTTGGATCGACTATCAAAATGTCCCCGAGGCCACCGAACAGGCGCATATTGAAGAGGCGATCGCGCTACACACAGAGCTGACAGGGACGCGCCCACTCGGCTGGTATCAGGGACGCACCAGCCCGAACACAGCCCGTCTAATCGCGCAGGAAGGCGGCTTTGTTTATGATGCGGACAGTTATGCAGACGACCTTCCGTACTATGACCGCCAACATGGCCCTGTCCAACTGATTGTTCCGTACACGTTAGACGCCAATGACATGAAAATCGTCGCTTACAATGGCTTTGCCGAGGGCGAACAGTTTTTCAGATATCTTCGCGATACGTTCGATTATTTGCACGCTGAAGGCGGTCGAATGATGTCCATCGGATTGCATGGTCGGATCGCGGGTCGCCCCGGTCGAACAAACGCCATATCGCGGTTCATCGATCATGTTCAGAATACTGAATCGGTCTGGATCGCCCGCCGCATCGATATCGCAAATCACTGGCTTAAGGAGAATCCCGCATGACGATCAACGACCCTCGTGTCATCGAGGAAGTCACCGCCGCCTTTTACGAATATGAGCGCGCCTTGATGGAAGATGATCTTGAGGCAATGGCAAACCTGTTCCGGCACGCACCTGAGACCGTGCGCTATGGCGTGGGTGAATGTTTGTACGGTTATGAAGAGATCGCCGCCTTTCGCAAAGGCCGCGGCGGCTCTCCGCAGCGCGATTTAGGCAAAGTCGCAATCAGTGCCTATGGCGAATCCATGGCAACTGCGAATGCTGAATTTTTCAGAGACAATACCAGCGCGCGGGGGCGCCAGAGTCAGACCTGGGTCAAATTCGAGGACGGCTGGAAAGTCGTGTCCGCTCATGTGTCGCTTGAAAAGGACGTCTCGTGACCCTTGAGGACCTAAACACTCAAACCTCTGAGGCATTCGTCGAGGCCTTGGGCGGCATATACGAACACAGCCCATGGGTGGCGGACGCGGTTGTTTCGAAACGCCCTTTCAAAAGCATCGAGGAATTGCGCGAAGCGATGCAAGCCAGTGTCGAAGCCTCGAGCCAGGACCAGAAGCTGGCTTTGCTGCAGGCGCATCCGGAGCTTGCAGGCAAGGCAGCTATCGATGGCACGCTGACTCAGGCTTCTGAGGAAGAGCAAGCTTCAGCCGGATTGGACCGAATGCTGCCTGAGGAGTTCAAACTGCTGACCGATATGAATGCAGCTTACTCAAAAAAATTCGGGTTTCCGTTCATCATCTGTGTTCGCCAGACAACCAAGGCTGGAATTCTGGCGGCGCTCGAAAATCGATTGAACGGTACAATTCACAACGAATTTGAAACAGCCTTGGGCGAGGTTTACGAAATCGCCCGGCTGCGACTAGAAGGAGTGGTTTCATGATGACCCTGGACGCCTATTCCGAAGTGGTTCGAAATGATCTGGAAACGCTCGGCTTTGGAGCCCCGAGTTGGGTACAATCCCGAGACGGCGTGTACGATGTCGTTATTGTTGGCGGCGGTCAAAGTGGCATGGGTGCAGCCTTTGGCCTGATGCGTGAGCGGGTCAGCAACCTCTTGATCATAGATGAGAACGCACCGGGCAATGAAGGCCCTTGGGGCACATATGCTCGAATGATCACGTTGCGCACGCCCAAGCATCTCACCTCAATTGATCTGGGCGTGCCGTCTCTGACCTTTCGCGCTTATTGGGTCGCACAGTATGGTCAGGACAGCTGGGACGCGATTGACAAAATCCCTCGGGAAGACTGGCTCGATTACCTCAAATGGTATCGCGAAGTTCTGGATTTGCCGGTGCAGAACCACACACGTCTGACAGAGATTTCGCCGCGTGAAAATGGGGTCTATTCCCTCAATGTGTCTACGCCGGATGGCCCGCAAACCTTGAAAGCGCGAAATGTGATCCTGGCAACCGGCATTCAGGGTGGCGGCGAGTGGCACACCCCTGATTTCATCAAATCCAGCCTCCCCAAAACGCGCTACGCGCACACATCCGAAACGATCCCTTATGAGCAGATGCAAGGCCAGAAGATTGCCATTCTTGGCAATGGCGCATCGTCATTTGATAATGCCCAGCATGCCCTGAACGCTGGCGTTGGTAGCGTCGCCGTATTTTGCCGGCGTTCGGAAATTCCGCGCGTGAACCCCATTAGGTTCATGGAACAGAGTGGCATCGTTCCAAGATTTTGCGATTTAGACGATGCCTTGAAATATCAAGTCATTTCGTCATTCATGCAACGCGCCCAGCCTCCGACGAATGATACGTTCACGCGCTCTGCGGCTTGGCCAAATTTCTCGCTTCATCTCGGCGCACCATGGGACACGGTCCGGGACACGGAACGCGGCGTCGAGGTCACGACCCCGAAAGGAACCTTCCTGTTCGATTTCCTGGTGCTCTCAACCGGGCTGGTCACAGACCACACGCTGAGACCGGAACTGACGCGGGTTGCAGACAAGATTGCTTGTTGGCGTGATGTCTATGACGCGCCGGAGGATCAAAAAACGCCGATCCTTGATGCACACCCCTATCTCTCAGAGGGGTTTGAGTTCACTCCCCTGACCCCTGCGGATGGACCCGCGATTAAGGGGCTATATGCCTTCAATTACTCGGCTCTGGTGAGCATGGGCCTTTCTGCCGCCGCTCTGACTGGACTTGGCTATGCCATTCCTCGCCTTGCGCAGTCTGTCGCGAGTCAATTGTTTTTAGAGGACAAATCAGACTGGGTGCAGAAATATCTCGACTATGACGAAGTCGAGTTCGTGAGTGAATGGACCCCGAGCCAAGAACGCGCGGCGGTGTCGTCATGAGCCTCTCGACGCACATTCTCGATTTGCGCAGCGGCCAACCAGCCGCCGGCATTAGCGTCACGCTTGAAAAAGACGGTAAACCTGTCGGACAAGGGATCACGGATGGCGACGGGCGGGTGAGCGATTTTCTCTCAGGCGAAGCTCTGACCGCCGGCCAATATCAACTCAGCTTTGATGTCGCGCAATATTTCGCAGATCTGAACGTCGAAACGTTCTACACCACGATCCCGATCGTCTTTGTCGTTGAAGACAACACACGGCATTATCATGTTCCGCTCTTGCTCTCGCCCTACGGCTACTCAACGTATCGCGGCAGTTAGGCTTACGCTTCATTGATCCGAAACGCTGACGGGCACAATCCTTGTCGAGGCCTGTCGATCTCAGCCCGATCTGAGGGTCAGAACTGAAGCTCGAGGCGATCGGGAAACCAAAGCGACGAAAGCGGTGTCAGCGATTTCACGTTCTTCGTAATTCTCGCAAAGCCACACAAAAACCCGCCTTAAGGCATAGACCTGACCGACGCTGGATGGTTAGGTAAAAGCAATCAAAGGGGAAGGCGGTGTCTGAAAGGGTTCAGGAATCGACATCTGCGCGTGTCCAAAGCACACGTCGCTATGTTCGTCAGCGGGGTGGCCCGGGTCTGGCTTTCATTCCCTATGGTCTCATCCCAGCCATCGCCCTGCTCCTTCTCACTCTGTTTGCTTTGTTCCCGTTCGCCTCATACTGGATTGAGGAAAATGCCGAGCAAACGGCTTTGGCCTCGTTACGTGCAGAGGGTGAAGACTGGGCCCGTGTCACGGCGTCCGGTCAATGGATAACCCTGACGGGTGAAGCCCCGAACGCGGATCGGGCCGCAAAAGCGGTCACCCTCATCCGGTCGAGTGAGGCGCCAACTTTTTTAGGACGCGCGCGCCCCGTGACCCGCATCATTGACCGCACAACGCTCGCAGCGCCCGCGTCGACCGCCGAGCGGCCCGCGAGCGATCCCGCGCCGACCGAAAACAATGATGCCGCAACCGCAGCCATTGTGACGCCGCCGGCGCAGTCGCAGACACGCATTGAAGCTTGCGATCGCGCGTTTCGGGAACTGTTGCTCGAGTCCAAAATTGAGTTCGGATCGGGAAGTGCTCGAATCTCGCCTTCAAGTGCGGGATTGCTGAATGACTTAGCCCGCGCCGTAACCGGGTGTGAGCTGCGCGTGACGATTGTAGGACACACGGATTCCACGGGGTCTGCGGGGCTAAACGAACGGTTGAGCCTGGCGCGCGCACAAGCGGTCCGTGATGCGCTCGTCATTCGAGGGGTCTCCACCGAGCTTCTGATCGCCAGAGGGTTTGGCGAGGCGCAACCGATTGCCAGCAATGACACGCCGGAGGGCCGCGAGCTGAACCGGAGAATTGAGTTTAATGTGCTGACCAACGCCGACGCACAAGAATAGAGAGGCCGGTCCATGTGGTATCTTTGGCTGCAAATATTGTTTCTACTCGTACTCGCTGCCTTATGCGGTGCCGGACTTGCCTATTGGTGGCTGAGGGGTCGATTTGAGGACGTAACCGACACCTATTCCCGGCTGGTCTCAGGATCGAATAACAACGCACCAGATTTGATGGAGCGAAGCGATCTGGAGGCTCGTCTCAGCGATCTTGCGAACAAAATCGACCGTCTCGAGAACATTGATTTGTCGCCACTCGAGTCACAATTGCTCAGTCTCTCTAACGAAATCCCAAACGCTCAGCCCGAACTCACCCCTCTGTTTAACGAGATTCAAACAATGGGCGAAGAGGTTCGCCGGTCAGAATCTTTTACCCAGAGCATCGATGAACGCCTCGCCGCGATCGAAGCGAGCACGCAGGCGTCGAGCGAAGCGCAAGCAGGTATCGATGCGCTAACAGGACGTCTCGATCTGCTCGAGAACCGCCTGTCGGATACGCTGAATACATCCTTTGGGCAGTTACAAAATGCCGTCAGCGATACGTCAGACCTCGACCTCACCCCGGTTGAGTCTCAGATCAGCGCCTTGCAAGAAAAAGTAGATAAGCTTGCGTCGCTCGCACCTCAGCTTGCAACCTTGTCACAGAATGCGAATGAGCTCGCAGAAACCCAAACACTTGATCTTAAGTCAGAACTAGCACGCATCGAACAGCGCTTTGATACTTTGTCGGAAGGCGTGGTCAATCCGATCCGGAGCGAGTTGCAAGCGATAAGCGCGATTTCCCCAAAAACTGACAGCCTTACCCAGAAGCTCGAAGCGCGTTTGCAGGCAATCGAGGAGTCTCTCGCAACCGACAAAACCAGCTTGCGCCCCATTTATGAGAAACTTGATGAGATTCTTCCGGCCGCCGCATCCAGCTCCGCCAATCAGCGCACGCTTTCTGCCTTGGACCAAAAGCTGAATGGCTTTGAAACCTCAATCGTCGCCATCAAGCAACGCATGGATCAAATCGGCGCACTCATGACCACGCTGGATCAACGGATTGACCCTTCTTCGCTGCAAGTTCGGCTAGACCAGACAGCTAACGATCTCGCTGCAATCCGAGCTAATCTAACGGATAAAACCGCGCTAGAGCCAATAGATCAGGCCCTGACCCGTCTCCAGCAAATGGTCTTTAATCTGCGCGAGCGCGACATTTCGGGCCTGAACAACGCCATTCGAACGATTGAATCTCGGGTCGATTTTGTCGGTGTCGAAAACCGTCTGACCTCGATCGAATATGGCCTGGCGGCGACGCATCACATGTTGCGCTCGCGGCTGGAACAAGCATCTGATTTGCCGCCACCTCCCCAACGCGAACCTTATCGTGACCCGCCAAGAGATTTCGCCTTTGCGGCACAATCTTCGCTCCAGACGCCGGAAGCGGCTCTCGACCCTGTCGACATGATCCGCACACCTGATCGTGCCGGCAACCTGCTCCTCGAACCCGGGTTCGGACAAGCCGACAATCTCGAGCAAATCAGAGGCATTGGCCCGATGCTTCGGCAATTGCTGAATGATACCGGCATCTTCTATTACTGGCAGATTGCTGAATGGACAGCTGAGGATGTCGCCAGTGTCGACGCCCTGCTCCCGGGATATCAAGGCCGCATCACTCGGGATCGCTGGGTGGAGCAAGCTCAGGAATTGATGACTTTATCGGGCTCCGCGAAGCGCCCGCAGCCTTTCGGCCGCGAGTGAAGTTGGGCTTCGGCGCAGCGGGCGCAAGGCGCGTATAGCTTCACGATCTGAACCACCGATCGTACGTTTTTCATCGTGCGCTTTCAGACACCTCTGAATAAGTCTTGCTCTTGAATCCCCGTCTGCGATACCAATCTCAAAGGTGGCACAATGGAGACGCATATGAGCGAGACGAACAGCCCGTCAGCACTACAATATCTGGACCGGGCCATGGGAGGCCTCAGAGACCTCGGACTGGTCAAAGAGGATAAAAGCGCAGGATCGGCCCCGATCGTCGCTCTGCTAGAACAAATCTCGGATCTCGAGCCTGATAAAGTCGCCGCCATCGCTCGCACGCTCGATCAGGCCAGCACGTTCAATGATGTCGTTCGCGAACAGATTTCCGGTGTCACGATCGGCGAAAGGTATGAAGGCATCACCACGGCGTTCAATTCGATCCGCGACGATGCCCGCAGCCTGGTGGATCAATATTCCGATGGCAAAATTTCGACGATGGAGCGGATCTCCAATGTCTGGATGAAAATGACTCGTGGTGACATTGCAAGCCGCTTCGGCAAAATCAAAGATCTCTATCTGGAGGTCCAGACCGAAAGCGCCAACCAGATCGATCGCGAACAAACCATTCTGGAAGCCTATCTCGACTTTCGCGGCGCCCTGAAGCAATCCGAGGTGCTGGGACTAGATGTCCTCGATCTGGCCACATATGAGCTTGAGGACGCGCGTGCTGCGGTGAATGAAGCGGTCGCCAAAGTTGCAGGCTATATCGGTGAGGACCCCTCCGAACGCGCTAAGCTCGAATTGAAGCGCGACGAAAGTCTACGCGCCCTGCAAAACGAAGAAAAACGCTACCAGATCGCGAAAGATCTCTCTGACAATATCACAATTGGTTACAATACGTCGGAAGTGATTATGGCCCGACTGGTTCAGATCACGACGGCAAAGGAACGGGTCTATTCTCAATCGGTCAGTTTCTTTTCGACAAATGAAGTCGTGCTGACAGCCCTGACGGCGAGTTTCACGGGCATGCACGGGCTGCATGAAAGCACACAAACGCTCGAAGCCATGAAGGACGGGGTAAACAAGAGCCTGGAAGTCCTTGCCGATATCGGGGGCGAAATTCAGGAAGCGGCCACCCGCGCTGGATACGGACCCACTGTGTCTGCGGCTTCGGTCAAAATGTTGGTCGACAGCGTCGTCAACTATCAGGAGCGCACCCAGAGTATCATTGCGGAAATGCGTGACCTCTCAACCAAGAACTCGCAGGAAATCCGCGAAGCGGTCGAGGACGGCAAGCGCCGCCTGACAAAACTCGTCAACGATGGAGCCGCCCTGGCTTTGATCCCACGGACCTGATGTGACCGAGCGCGCCATAGATTCCAAACCCCTCGACGAAATCCTGCTCGCGATGGACGTGGTCGATACGCTGCGACATCGCGAGAAAACGCTGGTCCGCGAATTGGATGAAGCGGGACGACGCGATGAGCTCATCGCGCGTTTGAAGGAGATATATCGCGCACAAGGCATCGAGGTCTCGGACGCGGTGATCGCCGAGGGTGTCCAGGCGCTTAAAGAACAACGCTTCGCGTACACCCCCCCAAAGCCCAGTCTGTCGGTTCGTCTGGCAAAGCTTTATGTCTCGCGGAATCGCTGGTCTAAACCAGTGCTCGGCGCCGTAATTGCGCTTGGTCTTGCCGCCACAGTCTATCAAGTCGGCATTGCCGGACCGGCCGCATCGCGCGCCGAAGCCGTGCGCGTTGAATTGACCCAAACCCTGCCGGCGGAAATTACCGCACTTGAAGACGAAATTGGTCGCATCGCGATCCAAGATCGCGCCATAAAGGTCGGGGCAACCTATGCCACTGAGGCCCGCGCAGCGCTTCGCAGCGAAGATCGAGATGCTGCGCGGCGTGCTGTTCAGTCTCTCAAAGCCCTGCGCGATGAGCTCGCGACGGCTTATGAAATACGCGTTGTGTATGGGCCGAATGAAGCGCGCTCCGGTGTAATCAGACTGAATGATAATGTCCCGGGAAACACGCTTTACTACCTGATTGTCGAAGCGATTGATCCAGCTGGACGGCCCGTGGAGCGGCTCATTACCAACCAGGAAGACACCCTGACAAAACGGACGTCAAAATGGGGACAGGAAGTGAGTGAAGCTGACTTTAATCGCGTCGCAGCCGATAAACGCGACGATTTGATCATCCAGGATGCCGTGATTGGAACAAAGGCAATCGGGGCTTTGGATCCTGACTTCACAATCGACACCACCGGTGGCGCGATCTTGGAGTGGTGAGATGAGTTACCGGATAACTGGCCGCGAAGCCCTTTCGACATTCGATCGAGCCCTTGGGCGATTGCGGGATAAGGTGGCTCAGGCGATCGATGCAGCCGATGAAATCGATCATCGCGACGCCGAAGTGCGCCATGAGCAAATTGAGCGCTTTCTAAAACTGACCGACATCAGGCTGGATGAAATTGCGGACGCTGATCCTGCAGACCTCGATCGTCTTCATCGTGACGCCAAACGCCTGCTTGATGCGCACGACACCTATGTCGCTGAAGAGTCAGAACGCCTCGCCGCCGCCTCGGAGGCGATTTTAGAACTCGAGCGCAAAAGAGATGAAGAGGTAGATCGACGCGCCGGGCTCTTGGAGACCTACGAGAACCTGGTGGCCGAGACAGAAACAAGCCTCAAGGCGGACGCAGACTATCTCGCTCTACTTAAGGCCAGCGACGACGCAGCGGCGATTGCCGAACGCGCCGAGCATAAGCTTCGCCTGGCGCAGGAAGAATTAGACTCCAAAGGCGCCCCGTATCACGCCGACCCCCTATTTATCTACCTCTGGAAGCGCGAGTTCCGCACACCTGAATACAAAGCAAGCCCCCTTTTCCGTTGGCTGGACGGCTGGGTCGCGCACCTCTGCAAATATGACCAGGCCCGCGCCAATTTTGCACGTCTCAACGATTTGCCCGAATGGCTTGAAACCCACGCAGTCGAACAGAATGAAGCGGCTGCTGCGGCTTTATTGGCTCTGGAAGCAAAAGAGATCGCTGCCCTCGAAGCCAGCGGTGCAGAACAGGTTCGCCTCAAAGCGGATGAAGTCAGCGCCGACATTCGGAAAACCGATAAGGAAATCGAGCGTCATGAGACACAGCATAGCGTGCTTGCAGACGCTCACTCGAATGCGCTCTCCCGAAAATCGGGACCGGCGCAAGAGGCCCGCCAATTGCTTCATAAAGGCCTGCAAAGGCTCGATATGCCGACGCTTAGACGCCTGGCCTCAGAAACCTACACACCGGACGATGATGATCTGGTCAGCGATCTGGTAGAGCTCAAAAAAGAAGAACTGACGCTCGAGATTGAAGGTGATGATTTGAGGGCGCGACCGCGTCGTCTCAAACATGATCTCGTTGCTCTGGAATCCTTGAGGCGTCAATTTAAGAACGGACAATTAGACAGCGCATATGCGACCTTCCAGCCGGCGGCCATCGACGAGGCGATCACCGATGTCCTCGATGGCGACGCAAGCCCGGATAAAGCGTATCGACGCCTCAAACGAAAAGTGAAACGCCGCGAGCCACGCACCAATTCAGGGTTTGGCGGCCCTCGGCGCAGCAACACGCTGGGCATTCCGGAAGTGCTCGGCGAAGTCGCCTGGGAAGTTCTGCGTCAGACCGATGTCGGTCGTTCAATTGGATTGCCAAGGCGCGGCCGCAGCAATTGGCCAGCCCGGCGGACATCTTTGCCAAAACCAAGACGGCGAAGCGGCGGCGGCAAGCGCGGTGGCTGGCGCACAGGGGGTGGTTTCTGAGCCACAGAGACCCGGCACGCTCGCCTTAAAAGCCGTCGATCTCCCTACCTATTCTGTCTGTTTTCGATCAGATCATCGACGACTTCGGGTTCGGCGAGGGTTGAGGTGTCGCCGAGATTGTCGAACTGATTTTCTGCAATCTTGCGCAGGATGCGACGCATGATCTTGCCGGACCGTGTCTTGGGCAGGCCGGGGGCGAACTGGATCAGGTCGGGGCTGGCGATCGGGCCGATCTCGGCGCGGACATGCTGGACCAGGCTCTTCTTCAGCTCATCGCTCGGCTCAACGCCCGCGACCGGGGTGACATAGGCATAGATGCCCTGACCCTTGATCTCATGCGGGTAGCCGACCACAGCCGCCTCAGCGACCGCATCATGGGCGACGAGCGAGCTTTCCACTTCGGCGGTGCCCATGCGGTGGCCCGAGACATTGATCACATCATCGACCCGGCCGGTAATCCAGTAGAACCCGTCCTCATCGCGCCGGCAGCCATCGCCGGTGAAATAATTGCCAGGATAGGTCGAGAAATAAGTGTCGATAAAGCGCTGATGGTCGCCATAGACGGTGCGCATCTGGCCCGGCCAGCTCTCTGTAATGATCAGATTGCCCTCGGTGGCCCCGGTCAGCTCTGCGCCTTCCGCATCGACCAGTTTTGGTTCGATCCCGAAGAAGGGATGGCTGGCCGCGCCCGGTTTCTGATCTGTGGCGCCTGGCAGCGGCACCATCATGCAGGCCCCGGTTTCGGTCTGCCAATAGGTGTCGACGATCGGGCAGCGGCCCTCGCCGACGGTGTGATAATACCATTCCCAGGCTTCCGGATTGATCGGCTCACCGACCGAGCCAAGTAGGCGCAGGGTCGAACGATTGGTGGACTTTACCGGGCCTTCGCCTTCGCGCATCAGGGCGCGGATCGCGGTTGGCGCAGTGTAGAAGATGGTCACGCCATGCTTGTCACAGGCCTGCCAGAAGCGGGAAGCATCAGGATAGGTCGGCACCCCTTCAAACATCATCGAGGTCGCGCCATTCGCCAGCGGGCCATACACGATATAGCTGTGGCCGGTGACCCAGCCGACATCGGCGGTGCACCAATACACATCGTCTTCTTTGAGGTCGAAGACATATTCATGTGTCATCGAGGCCCAGACGAGATAGCCGCCGGTCGTGTGCAGCACGCCTTTCGGTTTGCCGGTTGAACCTGACGTATAGAGGATGAAGAGCGGATCTTCGGCATTCATCGGCTCAGGCGGACAGTCGGCGCTGACCCCAGCGCCGGCCTCGTGCAACCAGATGTCCCGGCCGCCCACCATGTTCACGGCATTGCCCGTGCGACGCACGACCAGCACTTTCTCGACCATACCGCCAGCCAGCTCGCAGGCTTTATCAGCATTGGCTTTGAGCGGCACGATCCGGCCGCCGCGCACGCCTTCATCAGCGGTGATCATGAACTGGCTGTCGCAATCGGTGATGCGGCCAGCCAGCGCCTCCGGGCTGAAGCCGCCAAACACGATCGAGTGGACCGCGCCGATCCGCGCACAGGCCAGCATCGCATAAGCCGCTTCGAGGATCATCGGCATATAGATCGTCACCCGGTCACCCTTCTTGACGCCCATGTCTTTCAGGACATTGGCGAACCGGCAGACCGCGCTGTGCAGCTGTTTATAGGTCACGGTCGCAGCATCGGCCGGGTCATCGCCTTCCCAGATCAGCGCGACCTTGTCGCCGCGCGTCGCAAGATGCCGGTCAATGCAATTATAGGCGACATTGAGCTCACCATCGGCATACCAGCGCACCGACAGGTCGGCCTTGTCCCAGGAGACGTCTTTCACCTTGGTATAAGGCTTTGACCAATCCAGCCGCTTGCCCTGCTCGCCCCAGAAACCTTCCGGATTGGCCACCGAAGCGGCATACATCTCGCGATACTTGTCCGGCGACAAATTCGCCTTGGCCGCAAAGTCCGAAGGGACCGGATATACGGTTTGATCTGTCATGCTCTGGTTCCCTCCCATGGGATCTCATTCGTTCTTGAGAGGAATTTGTCACGTCGTGTCGGCTCCGTCGAGGGGGCGCGAAACAGAAAAAGGGACGCTGATCGGCTCAGCGTCCCTTTCCAAGATTTATCCCTGATTAGTGACGCGGCGGGGCGTATTTGGTCAGGTTGATGCCGTCAACGGCGGCCACGTATTCTTCAATGCTCGGTGTGCGGCCCAGAATGGTGGAGAGCACGACTACAGGCGTCGAGGCGAGCAGGGATTCCCCTTTCTTCTCGTCGCTGTCGGCCACAACCCGACCCTGGAACAGACGGGTTGAAGTCGCCATCACCGTGTCTCCCTTGGCCGCTTTTTCCTGGTTGCCCATGCAGAGATTACAGCCCGGACGTTCGAGATACATGATGTTCTCATACTCGGTCCGCGCCGTGTTCTTTGGGGCGTCATCATCAAACTCGAAGCCAGAATACTTCTTGAGAACGTCCCAATCGCCTTCTTCTTTGAGCTCATCGACGATGTTGTAAGTCGGCGGCGCGACGACCAACGGTGCCTTGAACTCGACCGTACCGTTCTGCTTTTCAATGTTCTTGAGCATCTGAGAAATGATCTTCATGTCGCCCTTGTGGACCATGCAGGACCCAACGAAGCCGAGATCAACTTCCTTGGTGCCTTCATAGAAGGAAATTGGACGGATCGTGTCATGCGTGTAGCGCTTGGATGGGTCGTCATTATTGACGTCAGGGTCCGCAATCATCGGTTCATTGATCTTATCGAGATCGACCGTGAACTCGGCGACATATTTGGCATTGTCGTCTGGCTGGAGTGGCGGGCGCTCGCCTGAGCGAATGTCGGCGATACGTTGATCAGCTTTGGCGATGAGGCCCTTCAGAACGCCCTTTTCGTTGTCCATGCCTTTTTCGATCATGATGCCGATCCGGCTTTTCGCGATCTCGAGCGATTCAATCAGTGTCTCAGGTTCTGAAATACAGATCGAAGCCTTGGCTTTCATCTCGGCCGTCCAGTCGGTGAAGGTAAACGCCTGGTCGGCGAGAAGGGTACCGATATGGACTTCGATGATACGACCCTGGAAGACGTTCTCGCCGTCGAACTCGTCAAGCATCTGGGCTTGCGTAGCGTGTACGACGTCCCGGAAATCCATATGATCCTTGAGGCTGCCTTTGAAGCTCACTTTCACAGATTCTGGGATCGGCATCGTCGCTTCACCGGTCGCGAGGGCCAGCGCCACCGTACCAGAGTCCGCACCAAACGCGACGCCTTTCGACATCCGCGTATGAGAGTCGCCGCCAATGATGACATCCCAATCGTCAACAGTAATATCGTTCAGCACTTTGTGGATCACGTCCGTCATCGGGTGATACACGCCTTTTGGGTCGCGCCCCGTGATCAGACCGAACTTGTTCATGAAGCTCATCAGCTTTGGCGTGTTGCGCTGCGCCTTTAGATCCCAGACGGATGCGGTGTGACAGCCAGACTGATAGGATCCGTCGACGGTTGGCGAAATGACGGTCGCCGCCATCATTTCAAGCTCCTGAGAGGTCATCAGACCGGTCGTGTCCTGAGATCCCACAATGTTCACTTTCACGCGGACATCAGACCCGGCATAGAGTTTTTTGCCAGGCGTGACGCCAACCGCGTTGCGGTTGAAGATTTTCTCAACCGCGGTCAGACCCTGTCCCTCATGCGAGATTTCTTTAGAGGTCGCATAAACGCTTGGGGCCTGAACGCCGAGGATCTCTGCGGCTGTGGTTTGAAGTTTCTTGCCGAAGACGACCGCGTAAGACCCGCCCGCCTTCATGAATTCCACTTTTTGCGGGGTGAGGGCGCTCGCAATATCAACGAGCTCTTCCGAGCCATCTTCATTATACAGCTTTTTGGTCTTCGTATTGATCGTCAGGACCGTTCCGGTATCGACAGAATAAAGCTGCTCCAGAACCGGCTCACCATCTTCGTCGATCACGGGCGCGCCATTATGATTGAGCTGGCGGGCCCAGTTTTGTAGATCGACCCCGATCCCGCCGGTCACGCCGACGGTCGTGTAGAAGATCGGCGAGATGCCATTCGTGCCGCCGACAACTGGGGCAATATTGATGAACGGCACATAGGGGCTCGCCTGAACACCGGTCCAGAGCGCCACATTGTTGACCCCTGACATGCGGGAAGACCCCACGCCCATCGTGCCTTTTTCCGCCACCAGCATGACGCGCTTGTCTGGATGCTGTGCTTGCAGCGCTTTCAACGCGTTCTGCTTGTCATGATCGTGCTCGAACAGGCATTGACCGTGCAGTTCGCGGTCAGAGCGAGAGTGCGCGTCTTTGCCTGGAGACAGAAGGTCAGTTGAAACATCGCCCACAGCGACAACGAAGGTCACAACTTTGATTTCTTCTTCAATGTCCGGAAGCTGCGTGAAGAAGTCCGCGTTGACATAGCTTTGCAGAATGTCGGTGGCGATCGCGTTGCCCGCCTTGTGCGCCGCTTCGAGGCGGTCGGTATCGGCTTCATAAAGGAAGACTTGTGTCTTCAGGACCTTTGCGGCCTCAGCCGCAATACCTGCATCATCTCCGAGCGCGAGATCGAGCAGGACCTCTACAGACGGACCGCCCTTCATGTGTGAGAGCAACTCGAATGCGAAGTCCGAAGAGATCTCTGCAACCGCTGCCTTGCCGAGAATGATATCTTTCAGGAACGCGGCTTTCGCGCCTGCGGCGCTGGTTGTGCCGGGCAGGGTGTTATAAATGAAGAAATTCAGCGATTCTGCGCGATGCTGATGGCTTGTATCTTTGATCTGCGCGATCAGCTCTTCGACCAAGCCTGCGTCTTCGATGGGTTTCGGGTGAAGACCTTGGGTTTTTCGGACTTCAATTTCTTCCAGATAGGCCTTGTACAAGCTCATAATAACTCCCGCATTTCACTGTTCGGTCTACTATACGCTGTC
>JAYZAM010000197.1:0-5159 GCA_036339715.1 Pseudomonadota bacterium
GCAGCGACTAGGGCGTCGATACGGGCATTGTCATCACTGTCTCCGCCTTGCTCCCACTGCGCGGGGGTTTTGGTGAGCAGACCCAGCAAGGCCCCCGCAGCGAGCAGGTCCGCGCGTGCGGTCGCCATCGCGGCCTCGTCCTTGCGATCTGCCGCACCGTTCGCCGCGCTCGAAAGACGAGACAGTTCAGCGAGCGCGATTGGCGTGTTTAAGTCATCATGCAGCGCATCGCGCACGCCCTGATCTGTTGCGTCTTCGCCTTCTGCTTCCCAGACCCGTCTCAGGGCCCCGTAAATTCGGCTCAAAGTCGCCTTGGCTTGTTCGAGAAGCTCTGTCGTCCAGTCCAAGGGCGCTCGGTAGTGACCGCTCAGCATGGCGAAGCGGATCACTTCGCCATCCCAGTCCTTGAGCAGATCATTTAGCAAAACAACATTGCCAAGCGACTTGGACATTTTCTCCCCGCCCATGTCGAGAAAGCCATTGTGCATCCAATAATTCGCCCAGGTCTGACCATGAGCACACTCTGATTGTGCAGTTTCATTTTCATGATGGGGGAATTGCAGATCAATGCCGCCGCCATGAATATCGACGGTCTTGCCCAGGTGTTTGGCGGCCATAGCAGAGCATTCAATATGCCAGCCGGGGCGACCACGTCCCCATTTGCTGTCCCATATAGCGTCTTCTGGTTCGCCTGCTTTGGCGAATTTCCATAGGGCGAAGTCTGCAGGGTCGCGCTTGCCCAGGTCGACATCGACCCGCGCACCCGCCTGATTGTCCTCGAGATTGCGTTTCGAGAGTTGGCCGTAATCTGCCATTTGCGGAACGTTGAAGAAGACACCTGCATCGGTCGCATAAGCGTAGCCTTTGCGTTCTAGTGTCTCGATGATGTCGAGCATCTCGCCGACATGATCTGTCGCCCAAGGCACAATGGTGGGAGGGAGCGCGTTCACCGCTGCGGCATCCTCATCATAGATGGCAGCATATTTCTTGGTGATTGCTTCAATCGTCTCACCCGTCTCCTGGCTTGCTGTTATGATCTTATCTTCAATGTCGGTCACGTTTCGCGCATAAACCACGGCCTGATCGCCATAGGTATCTCGCAAGACTCGAAACAGGGTGTCGAAGACGATTACAGGGCGAAAATTTCCGATATGGGCGCGGTTATAAACGGTTGGACCACAGACATACATCGTCACCCGGGACGGGTCCTGGGGTTTGAAATCACGTTTTTCGCGGTTCAGCGTATCATAAAGGCGGATCGACATTTTGGGCTCATCTGTCAGAGAAAAAGGGTCAAAGCGAGGGTTGGCTAAGGCGGAAGGGCCCTAGCCGCAAATACAAACGCAACAGATGACGTGCTGAAGCATCGCCGACTCCTTTGATTGGCGCTGCCTTAGGTATCTAAATCAGATTTGGCAATGGGGTCTTAAAGCTCACCAAGCTCGATGAGCGTGTTTGAGCTGGCCAGAATCGCGTCTTTTCCTTCGACTATGTCCGCACTTAATCTGACTGAGAGGCGCGCGGTCACGATCTCGGTTTGGCTTTCTGGCGTTCGCGCCAGCCGACATAGAAGGTTGAGGTGACAATAATAGCGGCTCCGATCCAGACGCTAACGCCCGGAATCAAACGGAAGACCCAGAAATCCGCGACGGCGGACATGGGAAGGCGCAAATAATCAATCGGCGAGAGGAAGGATGCGTCGCCAATGCTCATCGCGTAAATAAAACAGAATTGCGAGGCGAACCCACAGGCGCTCATCGCGAGAATCAGCCCCCAATCCTGAAGAGACACATCGTGCCAGAAGACATAAAGAAACGGCGCTAGAAGGATGCTCGAAAAAAGGTTTGCGTATAAGAGCAGCACCATGGATGGGAGCTCAGCGGTCAGGAATTTCACCATGACAATCGCGGCCGCGAGGCTGAAGGCGCTGATCAAAGCCACAAGACTGCCCATGTCATGATTGGTCATATCCAGTGCGCCAGGACGCCAAAACATAATATGCTCTGGCATCACCATCACTAGGACGCCGAAAAAACCGACAATCAAAGCGGCCCATCTATGCGGGCCAACATATTCGCGCAAGGCGACAGCGGCGAGCAGCGTGACGAAGAGAGGCCGGGTAAAACTGATTGCATTGAATTCAGCCAGTGTCAGCGTGAAGAAATCCGAAACGGCGACAATCGCCAGCGTGAAGCCGAGTGTGCCAAACAGACTTCTCAGGATCAGCAGACCTGGTCGCTTTGTTTTCATCTTCCCGAAGCCGATCATTGCAACGAAGGGCAGGGCCATCATCATTCCCAGGAAAGCCCGCCAAAATGCCAGAAAGACGGGATGAACCTCGGCCGATAAGAGTTTGTTGAGCAGCAGGTAAAATGTGAAGCCGACCCCTGACAAAACCATGAGAAAGGCGCCCTGTAGATTACCTGACAGCTTGCCTTTATTAAGGTCTTGGTAACCGGATGCTTCCTCCTTGTCAGACATGTCATCATTCTCCCCAGCCGACCTCGAAGCCATCGACCGCCTTTGGCGATCTATTCCAGCCGATCATGTGTGGACCGGTTGGTCCGCATGTGGCGAGGAACCTGAAGAGATCATACTATATCGTACTCGTGCGCACTGGCGCCGCTTTCCCTTGCGCAAGTCAAACGGGGAATTTGTGCTCTATGATGATCGCGGCACAGAAGTCACTCGATCGGCGTCGCCCGACGATCTGTTGAAGCAAGTCGAAGCGATTCCGGGTCTGGTGCCCTAGCTTCCCTGTCCGCCGCGCATCGCTTCAGCCATTTGCTGGGCCTGTTCAGGCGTGATGCCGAGCGCGTCAAGGATTGGCCCGCCAAGCTCCTGGTTCCAGCTGTGCGGAGGTCCGACGGTGATCCCGCCATCGACCACAAACTCACCACCTGTGACAAAGCCCGCAGCATCTGAGCTTAAGAAGGCGGCCATCTGCGCGATATCATTGCCCTGACCGGTACGTCCGACAGGCTGCATGGCGCCGCCTGCCTGGGCCACCATTTCGGCCATTTGATCGGCTTGTTCACGGGGTAGGCCGAGCGAAGCGCCAAAGATTGATGTCGCAATAAAGCCCGGAAGGATCGCGTTCACGCGGATCTTGTGTTTGGACAATTCTGCGGCGGCAAGCTTGGAAAAGTGCGCGACCGCTTTTTTAGCGACGGAGTAAGTGATCGGCGCATAGCCCGCGCAAATCGCCGAAATGGAAGAGGTGTTAATGACGCTGCCGCCGCCGCGCGCAATCATGTGCGGCACCGCAAAATGCGTTCCGGCAAAAACCGATTTCAGAAGGAGGTCCATGGTAAAGCTATAGCCCTCGAGATCGAGCTCTTCGACAGTACTTGAAGTGCCCCCGCTGCCAGCATTGTTCCAGAGGATATCGAGCCCGCCAAACGTATCGACGGCGGCTTTCATCAGGGCTTCAAGCTCGGCCATATTGGTGACGTCGCAATGCTGATACGCGACTTTGTCGCTGCCGAAGCGGGCGACGAGTGCTTCGCCCTTATCGTCTTGCAGGTCCGCGGCGATGACCTGAGCACCAGCCTCTACAAACACTTCTACGCCTGAGGCGCCAATGCCACTGGCGGCGCCGGTAATGACGGCGACTTTGCCCGATAAATCTGTCATACATTCCTCCCGAATTTATGCTTTTGAACATTGGGGCGGGATGATCGCTCTGCCGTCAAGTCGCGCCGCCGCGTCACGGGGGCTGAATTCGACTGGCGCTGGTGCTTGACTCTTGGCCCCTTATCCTGTTTTAGACGCAGCTTCAGGACGGGTCGGTGTGGAGCTGCCGTTGCAATCGCATTTGTCACAAAGACAGATGCCAGCCCACGTCAAAAATTGAGGTCTAATATGTCACGTCGTCACTCGGCGAAGTACAAGATTGATCGCCGTGTTGGCGAGAACATCTGGGGACGCCCCAAATCACCAGTTAATAAACGCCCAAACAAGCCAGGACAGCACGGCCCAAACCGCCGCGGTAAAGTCTCTGACTTCGGCATGCAGCTGATGGCCAAGCAGAAACTGAAGTTTCACTATGGCGATATCACTGAGAAGCAGTTCCGCGCGACCTTCGTCGAAGCAGCTCGCCGGAAAGGCAACACCGCAGAGAACCTGATCGGCCTGCTCGAGTCGCGTCTCGACGCGTTCGTCTACCGCTCTAAGTTCGTGCCGACAATTTTTGCCGCGCGTCAGTTCGTCAATCACGGCCACGTCACCGTCAATGGTGTGAAGACCAATATTGGCTCTTACCGCCTGAAGCCGGGCGACGTTGTCCAGGTTCGCGAAAAGTCTCGCAACATGGCGCTGGTCCTGGAGGCTCTCGGCTCTCCAGAGCGCGACCTGCCAGAATATATCGAGGTCGACCCAAAAGCGATGACCGCGACTTATGTGCGGATGCCAGAACTGTCTGACGTCCCTTACCCGGTTCAAATGGAACCTGCTCAGGTCGTCGAATACTATTCTTCATAAGCAGTCGTCTGCTTGCCAAAATCAAAGAGCCGCGCTGTCATGGCGCGGCTTTTTTCTATTTGGGTTCAGGAGGGTGGCACTTGACGCATCCGAAAATTTCAGACGTACGGGACACGTTGGTCGCGAGGCCGGGACAACCATTCAAACTCGCCGATCGCGATTCTGGCGACCGGTCGCTCTTCCCCGACAAGAAAGAGGCCCGCGTTTCGCTGAAGAAAGACGCTGCGGCGATCAATGAGCTGCAGGACAAGCTCTACGCCAATCGCGACCGGGCCTTGCTCGTCGTGTTGCAAGGCATGGATACGGCCGGGAAAAGCGGTGTAATTCGCAATGTCTTTGCCGATACCAGCCCGCTCGGCATGCAGGTCCGGGCTTTCAAAGCACCGAGCAAGACTGAACTTGCCCATGATTATCTCTGGCGCATCCATGATGCTGTGCCGCGCAAAGGCCGGATCGGGGTGTTTGATCGCTCTCACTATGAGGATGTACTGGTCGTCAAAGTCAGGAACTTCGCGCCGCCAGAAACCGTCGAACAGCGTTATGACCAGATCAATGCGTTCGAAGAAATTCTCACCGAGAATGGGGTGACGATCCTCAAATTCATGCTGCATGTTGGTTATGAGGAACAAGGCATTCGCTTGAAGGAGCGGCTGACCGAAGAACACAAGCTCTGGAAG
>JAYZAM010000198.1:0-3746 GCA_036339715.1 Pseudomonadota bacterium
AGGGGCCCCGATCGCTGGTTTGTATGAAGCACGCCAACCTGGGCATGCTATGAATAACAAACTCGTTCGGGCGCTTTTGGATCGTCCTGAAGCCTGGTGCTGGGAAACCGATCTCGACGCTTTGGAAAGTGATGATTTGCCGACGCGCGTGAGCGCTTAAAGCCAACTTGGCGCAGCCGTTTTCGTAGGATCCTTGGTGCCAATTTCGGGCTGTGGATGCCGTTCGAGTAATTTCTCGATGATTTTATCCGCCACGCGGCCTGCTTCCCGAAGCGGTTCATAATCCCAAGTATCGAGCTCCCCTTCAAACCAGCGGGCACATCCTCGATCGATCAGGCTTTGATGCAGCCGGTCGAATTTCGGTGCCGTGCCCTTCAGGCGCGCAATATGGATCGGCAAACCGTGCCAGGCCGCATCCGAAAGCATGTTGGCGCTATCTTCTGTGACAATTGCCGCATCTGAATAGAGCAACCAGGCAAGATAGGGGTTGGGGCCATCCTGTTCATTGGCCCAGAAATGCGCGCCAAGCCGGTCCGCCAGCAGTCGCATTTCGGAGACGACATTTAGGGGGGTACGACGCGAGCAGGTGATGCGCAAACGCCAGCCGGACTGGTTCAAGGCTTCGAGCTGTTGCGCCAGCCTCTCGGAAGCTGCTTTCGTAAAGGCGTGCGCTTTTGAGTTTCCACCTAGAATGATCACAACCGACCGGCTCTTCTCATCCGCCAGATCTGCGAAAGCCTGACCGGCATCTTCTATGGCATCCTCTGAAAAATGGGTTGGCGAGCCAGTGGTGCGAATAATGTTTGGACCGTCCAGAGCGTCATGCTCTGGGACGATGACCAGATCAAATTTCTCGGGGTCCGTCTTGGGGTCCAGGATCTGCACAGTCATCGTTTTCTGACCGCTCCATGCGCGGACCCCTGCCGAATAGGGCGCACTGCGACGCCCGGCAGCGATCCACAGCGTTGGCCAGGGGCTCGTCAGAAGATGGCGCTGAGCTTCCGGTAATGCCAGGCGTGGTGAAGGCCATGCAGCGCCCGGCAGCCATGTCCATGGCGCGCCGGGTGTTAGCTCTATCGGGTCGGATCGGTGTCCGCGGCCGGCGATATGACCGATTTGAAGCCAGCGCTGTGTTTCAGACAATGCTGAAATCACAGCCCGCACTTGGGAGGCATTGCCCGCGCGTCCGTCGCTGACCGCCCAGATAGACGGGCCAAGTGATGTTTCTGGCGAACTCATATTCATGCCCTGTCAGAATTCGCTTATGAGTTGAAGAAAAATCGAGCCTAGATAAATTTTACTTCGGCGATTTCATAGACGCGCGCACCGCCCGGGGCTGCCACTTCCGCTTCATCGCCTTCGCTCTTACCAATCAGGGCGCGCGCAATCGGTGATGTGTTTGAGACTTTGCCTTGCGCAATGTCCGCTTCGTCTTCACCGACAATCTGATAAGTCGACTCTTCTTCAGTATCGACATCGATAATCGTGACCGTCGCACCGAACACGATTTTTTCGCCTTTGACCTTTGACAGATCAATGACGTCAGCGCGCGAGAGTTTATCCTCGAGCTCAACAATACGGCCTTCAATGAAGGACTGTTTTTCCTTGGCTGCGTGATACTCAGCATTCTCTGAGAGGTCGCCGTGCTCACGCGCTTCAGCGATCGCCTGAATGATCGCTGGACGCTCAACCGACTTGAGATTTTTCAGTTCTGCATCGAGGGCAGCATAGCCCCCGGCGGTCATGGGTGTACGTTGCATGAAATGATACCGTTCTTCGGGTCTTAAGCCTTCTTTTGTTCAGACGATAGCGTCTGACCAAACAGCAAGCGGGTCAAGTAGTGCAAATCGATCCGTTTCGCAAGTTATGCCTTTTGTAAGGATCGAACAGTCAACGCTTTTTCGCGTATCGCGCGAATTGCTTTCACCGCCGCGAGCGAGGCCGACAAGGTGGTGAAATACGGAATTTTCTGAATAAGCGCGGTGCGGCGGATTGATTTTGAGTCCTTTCTGGACTGTGCACCTGCGGTCGTATTCAGCACGAGATCAACCTCGCCATTCAGGATTGCATCCTCGATATTAGGTTTGCCTTCCAAGACCTTTTTCACCAGCCGAGTTTCGACTCCGCGATCGGCAAGGAAACTGGCGGTTCCTGACGTGGCGATGATCTCAAATCCCATTTCGATCAGGCTTTTCGCGGCATCCACGATCCCATCTTTGTCCTCTTCGCGCAGAGAGATAAACACGGTGCCGCTGGTCGGCAGACTGACGCCCGCGCCGATCTGCGATTTCAGGAATGCTGTTCCGAAATCGTCATCCCAGCCCATAACCTCACCTGTGGAGCGCATCTCCGGGCCGAGAATGGGGTCGACATTTGAAAAACGAGCAAACGGGAATACCGCTTCTTTCACGGCGATACGGTTGGCTTGTGCGTGGCGTAGATCAAACTCGGTCAGGGATTGGCCACTCATGATCTTTGCCGCGATGCTGGCGATCGGAGCGCCGACCGCCTTCGCGACAAAGGGCACCGTCCGGCTGGCGCGAGGGTTCGCTTCCAGCACATAAATCTGATCGCCTTTGACGGCGTATTGGATATTGATCAGGCCCGATACGTTGAGCGCTTTGGCCAGGGCGATTGTCTGTTCGCTGAGGCGGCCGATAATGCTGGGTGACAATGTATAAGGGGGGAGGGCACAAGCGCTGTCCCCGGAATGGACGCCGGCTTCTTCAATATGTTCCATTATGCCTGCGACATGCACATTCTCGCCATCGCAAAGGGCGTCGACGTCCACCTCGATCGCGTCAGATAGATATCGATCTAGAAACAGCGATCCATCGCCAGCAACCGATAAGGCGTATCCCGCATATTCACGCACATCCTCATCAGAATGGCAGATCCGCATGGCCGTCCCCGACAAAACGAATGAGGGGCGTAGCATGACAGGATAGCCCAGAATTTGAGCTTGTTCGAGCGTCTCTTCGATTGAGCGCGCAGTTGCGGAAGGGGGTTGCTGAATGCCAAGGTTGGACAGGAGTTTCGACCATTCGTTTCGGTCTTCAGCCAGATCAATTGAATCGGGGCTGGTTCCCAGAATGGGGATGCCAGCCTGGTTAAGAGGTTGCGCGAGTCTGAGTGGGGTCTGCCCTCCAAACTGTACAATCACACCCGCCAAATCGCCGCGGCTTTGCTCTTTATGAATGATCTCTGACACGTGCTCTTCGGTTAGCGGTTCAAAATAGAGACGATCAGATGTGTCATAGTCCGTCGATACGGTTTCGGGGTTACAATTAACCATCACGCTTTCGATGCCGACATCGCCCATGGCGAATGCCGCGTGACAGCAGCAATAGTCAAACTCGATGCCCTGACCGATGCGATTGGGCCCGCCGCCGAGGATGATCGCTTTACGTCGGTCTGATGGGTCTGCTTCGCATGCGGCTTGATCCTCGCCGAAGGCCGGATGCTCATAGGTCGAATAGAGGTAGGGCGTCTTTGCCGCGAATTCTGCCGCGCAGGTATCGATCCGTTTATAGACGGGGCGCACGCCCAGCGCGTGCCGCGCGGCACGAACGGTATCTTCACTCTGCCCTGTCAGCTCTCCGAGCCGGGCATCCGAGAAGCCCAGCGCTTTCACATCCGTGAAGGCGCGATGGCTGGTTGGCAATCCGTCTCGGCGAAGATCCTCTTCGCGCGCCACCACTTGCGCAATCTGGCGAAGAAACCACAGATCGATGCTGGTAATCGCA
>JAYZAM010000199.1:0-6868 GCA_036339715.1 Pseudomonadota bacterium
CAGCGCGCCAGTCGATCAAACGGGCTGCGCAATTCTGCGTAAGCGATTGCCGCGATCTTCGTGAGCACTTCGTCCCCGACATGGTGTCCGTACGTATCATTCAGGTGTTTAAATCGATCGAGATCAAACAGAATGATTGCGGCTGCGTGACCTGTCCGCGCCATGCGCTGTAGCTCTTCATCCAACGACGCAGAAAAAGACCGACGGTTCAGCAAGCCAGTTAGCGGATCAACCGCCGCAACCGACCGGAGAGACTGGTGGCTCTTCCACTTTCGTCGCTCACGAAAATACACAGCGACCGATAAAGGTGCGACGACCAGGACGGCGATAACAGTGCAAACCAAGACGAATTGCTCAGGGTTGGAATAAAGTCCAAGGTCAACAAAGACCGCACTAATGGTCGCCGTCATTAGGATCGCCGCGAAGGCAAGGGTCGCAGGAAACGCAACAGATCCACGAACGCCCCCAAAGGAGTCGTCCTCTAGGATCACGGTTTCGGCCAGATATCGGTTCCCAGTTGCTTCAATCTTCGCGCGACGGTCACGGTCGCGCCTTTCGAAGTACTGGTCGGAGTCGGGGGTGGTGGGGATACTCATACTGATCCCCCCATGACATCGGAGGACATGGGATCGGCGTCGTATTTTTCGATCCAGGCCAGCGTTTTCTTGCCATTCATAGGCCGCGCAAAGTGAAAGCCCTGAACGTGGTGCGCGCCAGCATCGCGCGCGAATTGAATTGCTTCGGGCGTCTCTACGCCTTCAGCGACGACATTCATGCCCAGCATGCCAGCAAGTTTGGCACTGGTCTGAATGGTCAGGCGTGAAAACTCGTCATCCATGCAGGAAAGCATGAATTTGCCATCAATTTTCAGCTCAGTGAACGGGAAAGTTCGAAGTTGTTCGATGCCCGTTGCGCCTGTCCCGAAATCATCAATGCTGAGTTTGAATCCATAAAGCCGCATCAGAGACAGGACTTCCAAAGAGGTCGCTGTGCATTCGAGCAGGTGATCCTCTGTGATCTCGAATGTTACATTCTGAGGGGCCAAACCGGCACGCTTCACGACTCCGCGCAGACGATCGGGTAGCCCGGCATCCTGAACCGCTAATGGACTTAGATTGAAGGCGAGATTCACTGGGTCGAGATATGTAGACCAACCGGCGATGTCCCGCCCCGCGAGCATAATCATGCGGGTGAGGGCATCAACGGCCAATCCATACCGGTCGATTGCTTGCAAGTATCGCATCGGTGCCGGTGAGTTTTCGGCATCATCCACGTGACGCATCAAAACCTCAAACCCTGCAATCTTACGATCAGCCAAACAGATTTTCGGCTGGAAAAATGGGATCAAAGCCTCATTGTCCAGGGCCGTCATCAATTGCTGGCGCGAAATCACTCGCTGAAGATGGCGAGGACGAGCGTCTTTGTAGGAGTTTATCAGAGCATGAAGCTTTTCAACATTTAGCGGCTTGGACAAAGCACCTAGTATGTTGATCTGTAGTGCTTTGGCCATGTTTCTTACGGATCTCAGCAAGCTGGAATCTTCGCTTGAAAGAATGATAACGCCACCCGAAAATTTAGCTTGGGCGAGCTCACGAACTACATCAACGCCCGTCATATTCGGCATTTGAAGATCAAGAATGACGAGATCGACGGCCTTCCGACCATTCATCAGTTTTTCGATCCCGATGACCCCATCATCGGCCAGGTCAACTTCCTTCACACCACCAGAGATCAACCCTTCGCTGGCCACGATTTGCGCCAATGGATCGTCATCAATCACCAACGCGCTTGAAAACGTCGTGCTTATTGCGTCACTAGGAGATGCCGATAGTTTGGCCTGAGCTGCGTTACTGAAGGTCATTTATTCCACCAATCTCGGGCTTTTTTCTTTTACGGGTCCGACCCCAGACGGCACCGGAATATCAGAGAGATGATAATCGGTGCGCAAAACCAGGTTGGGGCCATCCTGCAATTCAAATGTATCTGCAATGATCACGGTATATTCTGAGCGATCGGCGATCGGGTTGCGCCCATCAATGAGCAATTTTCCGTTCGGCAGGTATATCGTACCGACCAGCCGCCGCGCATTATCGCTGCGAATGGTGTGATCAGCCCATTTGACGCCGTCAGTTCTTCGCTTTGCCTCAAGCGCTTGATCCGGTACGCGGCCGTTCAATTCACCGGGGTCATATGGGGAAGAGTACAGGAGTAGACCCGTCATCCGACCTTCGCGAGGCGCTGAAATATCGATGTTGGCGCTGTAATCGAATTGAATTTTCGCGTCATTTCCTGCGAGGTAGAAGCCAACATAATCTCCTGACAAAGTGCCATTACGGGTAACCATCAGCGGGCCACCTGTGATGATATACTCGCCCGAGCTCAGGTTGGCTGTCCCGCCATCGACGATCAAACCGCCGCAATAAACACCCGGCTCCAGATCAGCACTGGTTCTGACTTCGACATTGTTGAAATCGCAAGTGTCAAATTCAGGCGCAACGCGAAGAGCCAACGGATCGTCGACGGGGGTGCAATCTTCAAGTGTAGTGGCGCGAAAATCCTCTTCCGGATTTGAGCCATTGAGCGGGAGCTTTCCTGCCTGGTAGCCGCCCGCGACGCAGATCAGCTCGGCTTTAACTTCGGCCGTGCTCGCAACGGACATGGACGAGGAGCTCGTCGAATTAGAATATATTGCGCAAGTGTCGGCGGTAATCCGAGCGCGGCTCCGTAGTCTCAGGGTGCTCATAGCATTTGGCGACAATCCGATCATGCAAATATTTCCGCCTTTTCCAGACAAGACAGCGGTCGCCGAAGCGGTGATGCTTGACATGTTTGCATTCAACAGCGGGAAATATGACCGGGTTTTCGCCGAAATTTCGACCGTTGCCTTACGGTCTTCTGTGTCGACGACAGTAATCACGCGCTCGATGGGGAGGTCACTGCTTTCGACAAACGCCGCCGCGACCGCTTTGACGCGAAACTCGTTCTGCGCGCTGACCGCCATTTCGTGAACGGCTGCAAGCGCGGCATTATCCGCGAGGTCTTGCAGAGAGGATTTTTGGTTTGAGACAGACATCAGGTCTATTGCGCCGCCAACGATCCCGAAAACGACAACCAAAATCGCCGTTCCGGGAATGGCGATATTCCCGCGCTGATTGGCTATGAAGCGTTTCAGTTTTATCACGCTCGTCCCCAGCGTTAATTGAATCGGATGCCATCCTAGCGATCTCGTCAGTCATCATGTCTACCAAAGAATGGTCAGGGAAGATGAAACGAAACCTCTCAAATTTGATAGAAATCTTGGTGGAGAGATTTCGCGGATATTGACCAAACTGTGCGACGGTCTCCGGGTGTATTCTGTAATGAGTGGGACGTATCGCGGCATGCCAGGTTCTAGGATAAAATTTTACAATTCGATCCGATTTAAGCTCTCAGCGGTGATCGCTGGCGTGATCTTTTGCGCCGTAGCAGCCCTTTCCGGATTCAGCGCGATGAAAAGCCTTGACCGAGAAACTGAGAACTTCCGTGCATTGACCACAGGCGCGGCATCTGCGTACGCCGCAGCGGTTGCAGACGCGGTCGCAGACCAGAACGAAATGGCGGCTTTATCGTTTCTGCGCGGCATTCGAGATCTGCCGAATATTGCACAAACTGATATTACTTTTCCTGATGGCGAAGTCTTCGTAGAGCTTGGTAGCGGTGCCTGGTTGGTTTCTGACCAGACGCAAAGCGAGTCACTCTGGACACGAAACAGCATCCGTCTCGAAATTCCGATTGTGAAGGGCGGGGAAGAGATCGCCCAGCTCGGAATGCTGGCCGATATCAAACCTCTGCGTGCCGATATTTTGAACACGCTATATGTAACGCTCTTTTGGGCGCTTGGCGTGGTGCTTCTTGGTATTTGCGCGGCTCAGGTCTTCGTGTCTGAACTGACCCGCCCATTGCGTAAACTCACCGATCTGATGAGCCGGATCCGCGATGCAGATAGCTTGCAGGAAACGATCGACCTGCGCCAAAGGCGTGATGAAACGGGGCTCCTGACCCAAACCTTCTCAGATATGATCGATACCATACGTCAGCGGGATCGTCAGATTGCTCAACATGTCGATACGCTCGAAGACACTGTCGAGGAGCGCACTCGTGACCTCCGCGTTGCACGTGATGAAGCCGAAGCGGCAAATGCGGCAAAATCAGACTTCTTGGCGACCATGAGCCATGAGATCCGTACGCCTATGAATGGCATGATGGTCATGGCGGAAATGCTGGGTGCCGCCGATTTGACGCCGCGCCATAAGCGCTACGCGGACATTATCCATCGTTCTGGCAACAGTTTGCTGACGATCATCAATGACATTCTGGACTTGTCCAAAATTGAAGCTGGGCAGCTCGACCTCGAACTCATTCCGCTTGCGCCGGAGCGGTTAGTGAATGATGTCACCAGTCTTTTCTGGGAAAAAGCGCGGGCTTCTGAACTAGAGCTCGCCACCTATGTCTCACCGCGCGTGCCGGCAGAAGTGATCGCAGACCCGACCCGACTCAATCAGGTGATATCGAACCTGGTCAATAACGCTTTGAAATTTACTGAGTCGGGCGGGGTTCTGATTCAGTTTGATGCCGAACCTTTAGAGTCTGTTCAGGACATGCTCAAGATAAAGGTGATCGATACCGGCATTGGTATTCCGGCTGACAAAATCGATCATATCTTCGAATCTTTCTCCCAAGCCGATCAGTCAACAACTCGGAAATTCGGCGGAACGGGACTCGGTCTCACCGTGTGTAAGCGTCTTGTGACGGCCATGGACGGAAAGATCTGGGCCACGAGCGACGTCGGAAAGGGCAGCATCTTCCATGTTGAGTTTCCAACGAAGATCCAAAGTGCCAGCCCGACACGCGTCAATGCGCGCCTCAAAGTCGGGCTCGCACTCCCAGATGGCGTGTTGAAGCTTGCTTTGGGTCAGACGTTAGAAGATCACGGTTGCGAGTTGACCGAGCGCGATCCGAATTTCTGGATTTCAAGCTCATCAAATTTTGTCGTTCAGGATGGACCGGTTGTCCTCCTCAGCGATCTTGGTGACACGCGTGCGGATAGTTTGCTGAATGCGGGCGATGCGTGCGACGTGATATCAAATCCGTTCTCACAAGCCGATCTTGTTGATCTCCTACATCGTGCTCAGACTGACGACTATCGAGGGATCGCGGCGCTCAATGGAAATACAGGCGGCAAGCCGGACCTCCAGGCATTTCATGGCCTGCGAGTTTTGGCCGTTGATGATAACGCCGTGAACCGCGAAGTATTGCGCGAGGCCTTGTCTACTTTGAAAGCCGATGCCGCATTCGCCGAGGATGGCCAGCAAGCGCTAGAGTGCTTCGAGTCTGGGACATTCGATATTGTCCTTATGGACGGGTCCATGCCCGTCATGGACGGGTTCGAATCGACTCGTTTGATGCGTGAATTCGAAGCCGCCAACGGGCGTACGGCGACCCCAATCTTCGCGTTGACTGCTCAGGTTGCTGGTACGAGCGAGGCCGCCTGGCACGACGCCGGGGCTGATGGGCATATACTGAAACCGTTCACCCTCGAGAAACTGTCCAGCGTGTTTGGGGATTTGACACCGGAGGAGGGTTCAGATGTCGACCTCGAGCCGACTGACGACAAACCGAGCGTCGATAACCGATCCGTAGGCGATACGGATGCCGAAAAACCGGCGAACGACGCCGTATTTGATTTTGATACCATCGAGATGCTGGAAGGATTGGGCGGTGAACCGGGTGCTGTCCGGGACCGGGTCTGGAACATGTTCTTTGAGAAAGCCCCTGGCATGTTGGAGGCCCTCGGTTCTGCGGCTCAGGCGGGCGGTTCTGGCGATGTTGCGTCTAGCGCTCACGCCTTCAAATCCATGGCGTTAAGTGCCGGCTTCAAAGCGATTGCGGAGAAGCTGCAAGCCGTCGAGACTGATGCCAAATCGCCAACCCATAAAGCTGACGGTGACATTGGGTTGGAGCGATTGATGGAGTTGATTGAAACCACCCGCACCCAGGCCAATCAGCACAGGCAGTTAGCCGCTTAAAGCGCGAGCGCCGTCAGGCATTAGATTTCCGGATAAAAGCTGGTGCCGCGAGGGAGAATTGAACTCCCGACCTCATCATTACCAATGATGCGCTCTACCACTGAGCTACCGCGGCCTTTTGTGTTGCCGGGGATTAGCTTAAGCAGGAACAGATGAAAAGATGGTTTCTGGACAAAGACTGTAATCATGGCTGACAAAATGAAAACGCCAGACCGCGAAGCGCGTCTGAAATCGGCGTTGAGGGATAATCTTAAGCGCCGAAAGGCCGCGTCCCGCAAAGCGCAATCGGAGAGTGAGACCGATTCGAAACCGGCGCCGCGCAAGCCTTAACGCTTATAGCCAAAGACCATGTCTGCGAATGTTCGAGCTGTCGCTGACGCCACCTGAATGGAGGTTGGACGCTGGCGGTGGCTCCAGCGAGTCAGATGCGCGCAATTCGATTCAGTGAGCCGGTAGGGTTTGCCTTTGGCGCGCCGCGCCCGCAGTGCGGCGACAACACCTTCAAGATTGTCTGTTCGTTCGCACAGTCGGATCCGTTTGCCGTTCGAAAATGCAGCGAAACTTTGTTCGATCACACCCCCATGCTTTCGGGAATTCGAAATCACCGTTCCCGCCGACGTCACGATTCCATAGTGAGAGAGACCAATGCCGAAGGGAATCGCCACGACATCGCCTGGTTCAAAGCCGTAAAGTCTTGCAGTCATGTGCTCGTATATATCGTTATTCGATAATTTGTCAAAGCCATTGCGCTCGCTGCTGCGGTCCTGCCGCATTTGCGCCTTTCGTTCGCCGCGCGCAGCGCT